>JBDTSX010000106.1:0-10501 GCA_039930925.1 Acidobacteriota bacterium
GCGCGCGGCGAGTCGAGCGTCACGACGCGGCCGAAGCAGGCGCCGAGCGCGCCGATCATGCCGGGCAGCCCGAGCGTGCGCACCGCGAAGTCGTCGTGCTTGGGGAACATTTCCACGAGGATCGGCCCCTTGGGGGTGAACCCGTATTTCGCCGACAGGGTCTTCAGCGCTTCCTGCGCGAGCGGCATCACGTACTCGCGCATCACCGCGGCTTCGTCGGGATGGAGCTTGAGGATGATGTCGCCTTCCCGGAACTCGACGAACTTGTCGAGCGTGTCGAGCAGCGCGAGCAGGTTGTAGGTGACGACGTCGTAGGGGTCAATCTTGAAGGCGCGATCGAGCGCCTGGCGGGCCTGCGTTTCGTCGCCGGTGCGCATCAGGTGCATGCCGAGCTCGGCATGCGCGCGCGCGTTGGCCGGATCGAGCGCGATCGCCTCGCGGGCCATCCCGACCGCATCGTCGAATCGATAGTTTCGCGCGGCGAGCGACGCGGCGGCCCGGTAGATCTCGCCAAAGGACGGGTTGATCGCGAGCGTGCTGGTGACCGCGGCGTCGAAACCCGGGCGATCGCCGCGGACGTACACGATCGCCGCGGAGAGCGCCCGCGCGTCGAGCTGCGCGGGGTTCCACGCCAGGACACGGTCGATGCGCTTGCGGGCCTCGTCGTAGCGCGTGTTGTCGAGATCGAGCTCGGCGAGGAGCAGCTCGGCGTCGGCAAGGTGCGGATCGATTTCGAGCGCGCGCGTCGCCGCCGCCGCAGCGGCCGGCGGATCGTCTTCAGACAGCGCGCGACCGAGTCCTGCGTGCGCCGGCGCCCATTCCGGATCCTGCGTGATCGCCTGCTGAAACGACTTCACTGCCTCGGCGCGGTTGTACTTGTCGAGGAAGAGTCCCCCCCAGGCGGAGTTGAGCGCCGGAGTCGACCCGGCGGCGGAAGCCGACCGGAAGAGCGCGTTGGCCTCGCGAGCGGCTCCGAGGGCCGTCGCCGCGCGCGCGGCGCGAAAAAGCGAGGCAGGGTCGGTATCCGACTGGCGGAAGAGCACCGTCAGGAGCTGCGACGCGGCGGCGGCCCGCCCGAGACGCAGCTGTAACAGGCCGAGCTCGAGAGCCGCATCGCTGAGCGGCGCGCGATTGGCGGCGGGCTGCAGCGCGGCCAGGGCGTCGTCGTACTTGCCCTTGTCAATCGCGAGATGCGCAATCACCGCCACGGCCCCCGGATCCCCGACCGGGCGCGCCCGCGCCAATGCCTCGGCATCGTCCGGTTTCCCATGGGCGATGGCGCGCCACGCGCTCGCGGGAAACGGCAGCGGCGCGGCCGCGGCCCCCTGCTGACCGTGGGAGGGAGCGGTGAATGCCGTCCAGACGCACAACGAGAGGAACAGAACGACCGCGGGGCGCAAAGGAATGTGCCGCATGTGCCTCAGTCGATTATAGACGCCTGTTCGGTAAGACGCCGCCGGGATGCGCCGGGCCGGGTGTTATGGACGGCGGATCGTCAAAAGAGCTCACGCCACGTAAAGAACAGCGCGGCGCACAGCCCCTGGCCAATGCCGAATCCTGCCACCCAGGCCGGCACCGCGCGCGTGGGGACGAGGATCGCCAGGGCGAGAAATAGAGGAAATAGCGTGGAGCTCACGCGGCCCATCGACAGGACGCCGCCTGCGAAAAGCGGGGGGACCAGGTTGACCAGCACGAACACACCCCAGGCCAGGCCGAGCCGGCGGAACACCGTGTAGGTGAGCGCAAGACCAAAGAGCACGCCAAGGGCGTTGAGTGAATTGAAGGGGATGTTCGCGACCACCTCGAGCAACGGCTCGTCGCGGAGCCACCCGTAAGCCGTCACGAACGGGGCGATCCCGTGGAACGAGCGGCCCCAGGCCTGGTGGCTCCGGGCCCACGCGAACCAGACCCCGGTCAAACCGTAGAGGTAAGCGGTAAACGCCAGCATCCCGAAGCCCGGCATGGCCGCGGTGAGGAGCCTGAGCCCCGCGGTTCGATACGCCGCCCTGTCCCACGCCTGCCCCGCTTTGATTCGGCTGTAGATCTCTTGCAGCGCCAGGATGCCGAGCGGAACGCTGACGAAACATCCATTCGGGCGCGTGAGACCGGCGATCAGTCCCCAACAGGATGACGCAGCCCATTCGCCGCGGCGGAAGTGATAGCAGGCGCCGACCGCGGCAAGCAGAAACAAAGACTCTGTGTACGGCGCGTTGAAGAACACCGCGAAGGGATAGGCGGCAAGCAGCAGCGCGGCATTGCCGGCCCGCTCCGCTCCGATCAGGTCACGGCCGAATCGCACGAAATAGTGCAGCCCCCACAGGAACGCGCCCAGGGAGATCACGACCCCGGCCCAGAGCGCGCGGAGCATGCGCCGCTCGCGTGTGGCGGTGCTGTCGCGCATGCCGAACAGTGTGCCGACCGGCCGCATCAGCATCGGCATCGCGGGAAAAAACGCGATGTTCCGCTGCCGCTCGAACGTGTGATCCCATCCGTATCCGCCGCGGGCGATGTCGCCATACCACCCGGCGTCGAACCGCGCCGGCAGGTTCGCGAGCGGTGACGGCGACAGCACGAAACCCGCCTTGCTCGACAGCCCGATCGTGACGACGGCGAAAAAGCCGACCAGGAACACGGCCGGACGGGTCGCGATGAAGGCGCGCAGCGCGGCAGCCATATCCTCGCGCGCCAGCACCGCGGCATAGGCCGCCTTCACCCGCGTCCAGGCGCTCGGCCGCGGCCAGAGGACGTGCCGCACGATCAGGATCGACACCGCGATATACACGAGCACGAGCGGCGAGTTGAACGGGATGACGACTCCGCGAACCAGGTAGCGGGCTCCGCCGACGATGGCAATCCACAGGGCGCCTGCGACAAGCGCCGTCGCCGCAAGGTCAACGAGGCGCGCGCGCCCGGGTAGCAGCGGAGGTTCAATCGCCGGGTTCGTCTCTGGCATGCAGGGCTGCGATCATACCGGGCATTCGTTCCAAAGGGTTCTTCCGCCTGAGGCGGAAGCCACGGACCTCTCTTTCCGCCCTGTTCTCTTTGCCGCGGGAGCCTTTGCGCCCAGCATCTTCCGCCTCAAGGCGGAAGCCACGGACTTCACTTGGTTCAACTCGTGGCCTGGTTCAACTGGTGGCTTCCGCCTTCAGGCGGAAGGCTTGGTTCAACTGGTGGCTTCCGCCTTCAGGCGGAAGGACAAGCTGACGCGATCATGCAGACCCCTCACGTCTGCCGGATGCCGAGGGCTCGCTCCTCGACGCGGATCCGCGCCAGGATCAGCAGACCGAATCCGACGACGGCGGCGGTCCCGGTCAGCGGCGCCTGCGCCATCATCGCCATGCCGATCAGCTCGCCGAGGACCGCGACATAGTTGGGGTGCCGCAGCCATCGATACGGTCCCGCCGTGACGCAGGACGATCCCTGCGGCACCAGGACGCGAAACGTCCAGCGCGGCCCGAGCGTCGCGATCGCCCAGTACTTCAGCCCCTTCGCGAGGGCAAAGACGACCACGCCGGACGCGAGCATCCGTCCCGTTTGGGCGCCACGCCACCACGCCTCCGCCGGCATGATCAGAAAACACGCCGGATAGGCGATCTGCATCAGCTGATAGACATCGCCGGCGGGCTCCACCGCCCCCATGGCGCGGAGGGCGCGATCGTGAGCCGCGGCAATCCGCGCTTCGGCCAGCATCGGGAGAAAGGCCACGGCAACGAGGATCAGTGGCAGCGTCATCAGGCGGCGTGCACATCTCCGGCATACCGGATCACCTGCTGCAGCCCCGCCGGCGCCAGCATCGCGGCATAGCGGGCAACGCGCACCGCCCCGGGGAACGCGACCATCGTCCGGAGACTGCGGTTGAAGCGCCACTTGTGCGCGAACTCGCGCCGCCTGGCCTGCAGCAGGCGCACGTGCCCGTCGGTGACGCCATGTTCGAGCGCGTGCAGCGCCTCGGCGGCCGCAAGCTCTGCCCCCCGCAGCGCGAAACGCAAACCGTCGCCGGTCATCGGATCGATGAACCCCGCGGCATCCCCCGCGAGCAGCAGTCCGGCCGTTCCCGCGACCTCGCAGTCCACCGCCAGCGGGCCCAGACAGATCGGCTCAGTGATCATCCGGCTCGCGGCGAAGCGCTCGCGCAGCAGCGGATCGGCGCGGAGGGCGTCCCACAGCAGCTGCTTCATCGATCGGCCCGACGGCGACGGTGTGACGACGCAGGCGTTGGTGACCGCGGAAGGCAGCGGCGCCACGCCGATGTAGTGGTTGCGGCGAACGTGCATCTCTCCGAAGCTGCGCATCCCGGCAACGTCCTCGAAGTAGGCGCCGATGGCCCATCGCCGAGGGCCGAACGCGGACCGCGAGAGCTGAACGGCGCGCGCCACGCGCGAATAGCGGCCGTCCGCCGCGATGACCACCCGGGCGCCGACGCGAAGCAGCCGACGGTCCTTCCCGCGTAGCATCAGCCCGACGACGACCGGCGCCGCGCCGGACGTGTCGAGCGCGGGCCCATCGACGAGGACCCCTTCGTCAACCGTCGCTCCAGCGCCACGGGCAGCCGCCACCAGCGCCGCGTCAAAGTCTCGGCGCAGAATGGCCCTCCCGTGGACGCCTCCGTACCGTCCCTCCACCCGCACGTCCCCCTCACCGGTCACAATCATGCCGTCCAGGGGAAAGGCCCCTGACGAAGCGCTCTCGAGTCCGAGGCGCGCGAGGACCGCCAGTGCACCGGGATTGAGCGTGTCTCCGCACAGCTTGCCTCGCGGAAACTGCGCCCGGTCGAGCACGAGCACCCGCGCGCCCGCCCGCGCGAGCACCGTCGCGGCGACCGCGCCGGCCGGGCCGGCGCCCGCGATCACGACGTCGTAGCGGGAAGGGCTAATCACTCATTACTCATCGCGAATCACTGATCGCCCCGGCCCAGCACCATCGCGCTGTTCTTCGAGCCGAAGCCGAGGCAGTTGCAGAGCGCCGCGACCGGCTGAGCGGCGCGGGCGAGGTTCGGCACGTAGTCGAGATCGCAGTCAGGGTCCGGCTCGAACAGGTTGATGGTCGGGGGGAGGATCCCATCGCGCAGCGCCAGCGCGGTGGTGACGATCCCGGCCGCGCCGCTCGCTCCCTGAGGATGCCCGATCATCGATTTGGTGGACGAGCCGGGCAGCCGATCCGCCAGAGCGCCAAACACCTGGCGCACGCAGCGCGATTCGATCGCGTCGTTCAGGATCGTCGAGGTCCCGTGGTAGTTCACGTAGCCGATCTCGTCCAACGGACGGCCCGATCGCTCGATCGCCAGCTGCATCGCCCGGACGATCTGCTCTCCATCCGGATCCATCTGGACGCGGTGGTACGCGTCGCAGGTCGAGCCGTAACCGTCGATGGTCGCGTAGATGGTGGCGCCCCTCGCCCGCGCCCGATCCGCGCGCTCGAGCACGACCATCCAGGCCCCTTCGCCGAGCACGAACCCGTCACGCCCCAGCGCGAACGGCCGCGACGCCTCTGCCGGCGTGTCGTTGTAATGGGTCGAAACCACTCGCATCGTCGAGAACCCGAAGATCATGCCCGGCGTCACGCAGGCGTCGGCGCCGCCCGACAAGATGACGTCGGCTTCGCCGGCCCGAATCAGCGACGCAGCATAGGAGATCGCATCGGTCGAGCTGGTACAGCCGGTGGAAACCACGTGGCTGATGCCGTGCAGCTCGAGCGCAATCGAAATCTCGCTCGAAAGCATCCCGACCACCGAGATGGGGATCGCATAGGGCGTCACGCGCTTCCAGCCCTCCGTGAAGAACTCGTAGTACTGCTTCTCGGCGACGTCGATGCCGCCGGCGCCGCTGCCGACGAGCACGCCAGCCCCCGGTTCGTTCAGGCGGAGCCCGGCGTCCTGCCACGCTTCCGTCGCCGCGATCACCGCGATGAGCGAAGCCTTGGCGTAGCGGCGCGGATCGGGACGGCCGCCGCGTGCGCCGCGGTGATCGGGCGCGCGATCCGCGATCACGATCGCGTCGGCGATGGTCACCGGCGGCACCGGCGCGGCCACCGCGCAGGTGAACGCCGACGTATCGAATTCGGTGATGGCGCGAGTGGCACTGCAGCCGCGCTGCACATGGTGCCAGAACCGCTCCCGGCCGACTCCGAACGCCGAAACGACGCCAATGCCGGTGATGGCAACCTGGGGGCGGGAGGGCTGCATGGGTTCTATAATAAAGGGCAAGTTTTAGGTTTTAGGTTTTGGGTTGTAAGTTGGTTGGGTTGGGTTTGGTTCGGGTTCGGGTTCGGGTTCGGGTTCGGGGTTCACGTTCGGGTTTGGGTCACGTTCAAGTTTGGGTCACGTTCAAGTTTGAGTCTATGTTCGGTTTCGTTCAGTTCTGTGGTGTTCCGATTCTGTCCCGTTCGATCCTGTACGCACGAAGCGGGCCTCTTTCCTGATGCATGAGCCTACGACGAAGAGCTCGGTCGAGGGACGCGGCGGGCTGGATTCGGGATCCGGGCTCGGTGCGTCCGGGTCGGGCGCGGACGGGCCCTCGGGGGTGGTGCGGGCGGCGGCGTGGACTGGCGCGCTGTTGTTCGTCTGCTCCCTGGGGTTCTTCCTGTACTCTTACGCGGTCCGGTTCGGCCTGACGACGGGTGAAGGGAGCCGGCTGCGCCCGATCGTTATGGACGTCGCATTGTTCTCGGCCTTTGCGCTCCACCACAGCCTCTTCGCCCGGACCCGGTTGAAGACGTGGGTTCGCAGCCTCGCGCCGCCCGTGCTCGAGCGGGCGCTCTACACGGCGATCGCCAGCCTGCTGTTTCTGGCTGTGTGCTGGTGGTGGCAGCCGGTGCACGGCCGCGTCTATCGGCTCGATGGCCCCTGGCGCTGGCTCGCGTTCATGGTGCAGTTCGCGGGGATTGTCTTGACCTTCCTCGGAGCGAAGGCGCTCGACGTGCTCGACCTTTCCGGCGTGCGCCAGGTCCTCGGTGCCCGCACCGCCCACGTGCCGCTGACCACATCGGGCGTCTACGCCCTGGTGCGGCATCCGCTGTATCTCGGATGGGCGCTGCTGGTCTTCGCCGCCCCCACCATGACCTCAACCCGCGCACTCTTTGCCGTCGTGAGCACCGTCTACGTCGCCCTCGCGATCCCCTGGGAGGAGCGCGCGCTGGTCGAAACATTCGGCGACGCCTATGAAGCCTATCGACGCAAAGTCCGCTCGAGAATGGTGCCGGGGGTGTATTAGTGCAGAGGTTTTAGGTTTTAGGGTTTTGGGTTTTAGGTCGGGTTCTCGTTCGGTTCGGGTTCGGGTTCGGGTCGGTTCGGGTTCGGGTCGGTTCGGGTTCGGGTTCGTTCGGTTAGATTCGGTTCCGGGTTCAGGTTCGAGTTCGGTTGAGGTTCGAGTTCGGTTGAGGTTCGAGTTCGCGTTGAATTGATTCCAGCCCCTGAGACCCAATCGAAGCCGGAACCCAATCCGAACTTGAACCTGAACCTGAACTTGAACTTGAACTTGAACCCCAACCTAAAACCCGACCTAAAACCCCAAAACCCTAAAACCTAAAACATTTTTCCACTTACACTCGATCTTTCCATGTCCTCGCGATTTGCCGCGGTTGCCGTGCTCGCGCTCACGTCCGCCCTCGTCGCGGTGCCGGCGGCGCGGCACGTGCCCGCCTCCGTCGAGGTAGCGATCCATCAGGTCAGCGCCGATGAACTTCGGGCGACAGTGACGGCGCTCGCGAGCGACGACATGGCCGGCCGCGGGGTTGGGCATCCCGGCAACCAGCAGGCGGAACACTACATCGCCGACGCCTTTCGCGACGCCGGGGTCCTCCCCGCCGCAGCGACGTATCTGCAACCCGTTGAGGTGTATCAGCCGCGGCTCGGTACCGCTGCGCGGTTCACCGCCTCGACCGACGGCCAGTCGCCCCTGGTCGATCTGACCGCCGGATTCGACTTCTACCCACTCCCCGAGTCATCCGACCGAGCGGTGACAGGTCCCCTCATTCTGGCCGGTTACGGGATTTCGGCCGCCGCCTTGCACCACGACGACTACGCCGGCATCTCCGCGGCTGGTGCGATCGTCCTCGTCCTGGACGATGCGCCGGAGACACTCAGGACACGGCCCGGGCTGTCGAACGAGGAAAAAAACGAGATCGCCAGCCTCGAGCGGAAGATTACGGATGCGCAGAAGCACGGGGCCGCCGGTCTGATCGTCATGCGCCAGTTCATGGGGGACGTCGAAGGGACGTGGCCGTCACATCCGTCGGTCCGCTCCGCCTCTTACCGGCTATTTGCGCCGATGGGCGCTCACCCGCTGGCGGTCGCGGCCATTTCAGAAACGGCCGCCGCGCCGCTCCGGCGCGCCGTGCAGGCCAGGCAGGCGGTGACCGCCCGGTTGAGTCCCGATGTGATTGCCCACCCGATCGTCATGGACAATATCCTCGGGATGGTCGAGGGCCGGCTGGGCCAGACGGAAATGGTCGTCGTCGGGGCGCATCTCGACCACGACGGTCTGGACGAGGCGGGTCGCATCTACAACGGCGCGGACGACAATGCCTCCGGCACCGCGGCGGTACTCGCGATGGCTTCCGCCTTTGCGCGCGCCGCGGCCCAGGGCGTGCGTCCCGCACGGGCGGTGGTCTTCGCGCTCTGGAACGGCGAGGAGAAGGGCTCGCTCGGCGCCGAGCATTACGTCACGTCCCCAGTGCCCGCCCGCCGCATCGTGGCGAACGTCAATCTCGACATGGTGGGCCGCAACGAGGACGTTCCCGATCCAGACGACGCGCGCTTTCGCGGGTTCCCGCGGACCAGCGCGGCGCGGAATACGAACGTCGTCCACCTGCTCGGCTATACCTACTCGCCGGATCTCGCCCGTATTTTCGGGCGCGCCAACGAGACCATCCAGCTGACGATCAAAGAGGACTACGATCGGGATGCGCAGGGGCTGCTCCACCGCTCCGACAACTGGCCGTTCCTCGAGCACGGCGTCCCCGCGGTGTTCCTGACCACGGGGCTGCATCCGGATTACCACACCCCGGAAGACGACACGGAACGGATTGATTTCGCCAAGCTCGAACGCATTACGGAGCTCGCCTGCCGCGCCGCGTGGATCACCGCGGACGGCGACGCCCCAAGATTCAAGGCCCAATAACGTCAATCATGGCTGAACCCGCTGACGCTGCCACTCCCCCGCTCCCGTCGGAGCTCCCGGTCATTCCGCTGCGGGAGGCGGTCGTCATGCCGATGACCGTCGCGCCGCTCGGGGTGAGCCGCCAGTGGTCGATCGAGGCGGTCAACCGCGCGCTGGCCGGCGACCGCATGGTCCTGCTGCTGCTCCAGCACGGGGATGCGGAGGAGCCGGCGAGCGATGACCTGCACCGGGTGGGAACCGTCGCAATCATCCGGCAGATGGCCAAGGCGCCGACCGGTGTCCGCATCCTCGTCGAAGGCGTCGCCCGCGCCCGCGCCGAATACCTCCAGACCGATCACGGGTTCTTGAAGGCGCTGGTGAGGCCTCTGCCCGAGCCGGTCGAGCGCACGATCGAGGTGGACGCCCGGGTGCGGCGCCTCCAGGAGCTCGTCGACAAGGCCCTCTCGCTCGCGACCGGCCTGTCGCCGGACGTCAAGACGCTGATCATGAGCCTCGACGATCCGCTGCGCATCGCCTACCTGCTCGCGAGCATGCTGGACATGAAGGCGGAGGACAAGCAGCGGCTGCTCGAGGAAAACAGCCTCGCCGTGAAGCTGGACGCCGTCGCGACGGTCCTCTCGCGCGAGATCGAAGTACTCGAACTGAAGGGACAGATCGAGTCGCGCGCGGAAAAGGAAATGACCGACGCGCAGCGCCAGTACGTCCTGCGGCAGCAGCTGAAGGCGATCCAGACCGAGCTCGGCGAAGGAGACGGCGAGGCCGCCGAGCTGCGCAAGCGGGTGAGCGACGCCCAGCTGCCCGACTCGGTCGCCGCGGTCGCGACGCGCGAAGTGGAACGGCTCGAGCGGATGACCCCCGCTTCCCCCGAGTATCAGATGATCCGCACCTACCTCGATTGGGTGCTCGATGTCCCCTGGGACAAGCCGACCGAGGATCGCCTCGACCCGATCGAGGCGCGCCGCGTCCTCGACGAAGACCACTACGATCTCGACAAGGTCAAGGAACGGATCGTCGAGTACCTCGCGGTGCAGAAATTGCGGCAGCGGCGCAGCGGAGAGGCCCGGCGGGCGAGCGGCGGCACGGTGAGTCCGGATGCCCCTGACGCCACCGGCGGCATGAGCCTGTCGGCGCTGGCGCGCGAGCCTGGTGCGCCCGCGGAAGGCGCCCAGCCCACTGTGGTGCGTGGCCTGCGTATGAAGGGGCCGATTCTCTGCTTCGTCGGTCCTCCAGGCGTGGGCAAGACGTCGCTCGGGCAGTCGATCGCGCGCGCGATGAACCGGAAGTTCGTGCGCATCTCGCTCGGCGGCGTGCGCGACGAGGCGGAGATCCGCGGGCATCGCCGCACCTACATCGGCTCGATGCCCGGGCGCATCATCCAGGCGTTG
>JBDTSX010000107.1:0-10498 GCA_039930925.1 Acidobacteriota bacterium
ACTACAGGAGCGTCTTGATCTCCCGGTCGACCTGCTCCTTGCTGACCGGCCCCAGATGTTTGCGGCTGATCATCCCGTCGCGGCCGATGAAAATCGTCACCGGCACTCCGAAGAACGGTCCGTACGCCTGATCCACGTCGTCCTGCATCAGCAGCATCGGATAGCTGATCTTCTTGGTCGGCGCGTACGCGCGCAGCGTCTCGGCGCTGTCATCGAGTGACACCCCGAGCACGACGACCCCTTTGTCCTTGTAGGCTTCGTAGGACGCGACCAGCTCGGGGATCTCGGTCTGGCATGGACCGCACCATGTCGCCCAGATGTTGAGCAGGATGACCTTCCCCTTGTAGTCGGCCAGCCGCACTGACGCACCGTGCATGTCCTTCAGCGTCAGGCCTAGATTCGCCGGCCCGCTCTCGTGCTCGTTGACCGCTGCCGGCGCCGGCGCGGATTCCTGCGGTTTGCTTCCCCGCAACATCCAGGGGACCGTCAGGAGCGCCACCGCACACGCTGCCGCGACCGCGGCAATCCAACGACTCTTCATGGACGTTCCTCTTTCTTTGACCTGAGGTCAGTGCGCATTCGCCTTGATGTACGCGCCGAGCCCCTGGAGATCCTGCGGGTGGCCGCGCGCGACGACAACGTAGGTGCGATCTCCGTCGGGCCAGATCAGGGCTTCGTGCCCAAACCACTCGGTGACGTCGCGGACCTCGCGGGCGCCGCGAATCGTCCGGGGGACGATGAACAGGGACAGCGGCTCGCCGCGCCACTTGTAGAGCACGTGCGCCACGCCGCCTTCGGTGACCAGGCAGCGCCGGACACCGAGGAGCTCGAGCTGTCGCGCCGCGGAGCTCGGCGGCACGTGAAGCGCCCAGCCGTGCTCCGCCGACCACCGGCGGCCCGCCGTCACCGGATCGACATGCTCCAGACGCTCGGGCGCGACTTGGAAGCATCGAACGTGATCGATGGCGAGCTGCGCCGTGAGCGCTTCGACCGAATCGTTGAGGCCGTAGACGAATGCCCCCGCGATCGCGAGCAGCAGGGTCGCGGCCAGCGAGAGCGGCAGCCAGCGCCGCGCGATCCCGGTGGCGGCACGGACCGAAGCCGCCCCACCCCCCTTCTGGTTCGCATAGGCGGTGCAGGTCGCGCGGAGCCGCTTGGACGCGCAGGCCCGCAAATGCGGCCCGCGAGCGACGAGCACGTCGTGCGCGGCGCGCTCGGCGTCCAGCCGTTTGCGGCAGGGCGGGCACCGATCCATGTGGGACTCGAGCTCTGCGCGCTCGTGCGATGCCGCCTCCCCGTCAACATACGGGACGAACAGCGGATCGATTTCCTGGCACTTGCTCATCTGTTTCACTTCGCTCGGCGAGCTACGTCACTGCCCGCACACGCCGGTCGCCAGGGTCGCCCGGCCTGAGCCGTACTTCCGCGAGTCTTTCCGACAGGGCTCGCCGGCCGCGCGAAATTCTCGACATCACCGTGCCGACCGGGACGCCCAGCACGCCGGCGATTTCCGCATACGACAATTCTTCGACGTCGCGCAGCCAGACCGCCTGCCGGAAGGCCTCAGGCAGGGCGTCGAGCGCCGCCTGCAGATCCGCATCGAGCGCGGCGCGCGTCAGCAGTTGCTCCGGCGTGTGCTGGCTGGACGGATTCGGCGCCTGCTCGACCACTTCGCTGTCCACGTCCACGGGATTCCGGCCGTCGTGCCGCCGCATGTTGCGGAAGGTGTTGTGCAGGATCGTAAACAGCCAGGCCTTCAGGTTCGTGCCGCGTTGAAACTGCGCCGACGACCGGAAGGCTTTCAAATACGTGTCCTGGACCAGGTCCTCCGCGTCGGCAGGACGCCTCGTCAGCCGGACCGCCGTGCCGTAGAGGTTATCGATATACGACAGCGCCTCCCGGGTAAACGCGTCGGCGGCCGGATCGGCGGTCCTGACCTCCGCGGCGGGCGCGCGAGCTGAATCGTTGCCGCCCTCGGGGCCGCCGGACGTCGGGGCGCGTGGTCGTCGAAAGGCCATGAACTCTGAAAGCCGCCGCCCCACTGGAGGAAACACCGCCGGGACAGCTCTTTATTCCTCACATTGTACCGGACCGGCCAGCCTGGCGGCATACGCTGGCCGAAAACGGGGACGACGACGTTCGCGACGGGTGACACCGCCGGAGCCGTCCAGGAACGGCGGGTAAGGGTTTTCCGAGTGTTCCGTGTCTCGCGCGCCGGGCATACCCCTTGCTGCGGCGGCAACGGCCAGCATCAGCATGACGCGCCGCCGGGAGGATCCGGGACGCGCACGTTGCGGCAACCGTCTTAGCTACAGTAACATCGGCGACGAGCAATCGACGATTCACGTCGCCGCGTTCGCGCAGCCTGGCACCACCGCCTGCCGCTGCTGCTTCCGAGGTGAAATATGCGCACGCGCACCACGCGCGGCTTCGTCGCCCCGTTCACGATCGCCCTTCTGGCTCTCGTGTTCGTCGGTGGGGATGTCCGGCAGGCTTTCGCGCAGACGCCGTACGTCCCGTACTACGGCAAGAACCGGATTCGTTACAACGACTTCAAGTGGCAGATCTACAAGACCGACCATTTCGAGATCTACTACTACCCGGAAATCGAGCTTCAGCTCGAGCGGGTCACCTCGTACGCGGAAAGCGCTTATCAAAAAGTCAGCTCGGACCTGAAGCACGATCTGGCCTTCAAAGTCCCGCTCGTTCTATATAAGACGCAGAGTGAGTTCCAGCAGCAGAACATCGAGCCGGGCGAGCTGCCCGAAGGGGTCCTGGCGTTCGCCGAGCCGTATCGCGACCGCATGGTGCTGCCAATCGACGAGCCGTCCGATGCGCTCTACCGGCTGATTACCCACGAGCTGACCCACATTTTCGAGTTCGACATCATTCCGCGATCCTTGCTGCACCGCAGCCTGCCGCTGTGGGTGGACGAGGGGCTGTCGGACTACATGACCGAATACTGGCAGCCGTTCGACCTGATGTCGGTGCGCGACGCGGCGATCGCCGACATCGTGCCCGCAATGAGCGATTTCCAGGGCGCGCAGTTCATCGACGGACGCCTCCCTTACAACCTCGGTCATGCGGCGTTCGAGTTCATCGAGTCGCGCTGGGGCAAGGAAGGGCTGCGCCAGTTCCTCTTCGCGCTGCGCAAGGCGGTCATCGGCGGCGGCGAGAGCGCCTACGAAGAAGCGTTCCGGCTGAAGCCGGAGGAGTTCGACGAGCAGTTCGAGAAATACCTGAAGGACCGGTTCAAGCCGTTCCGCGACAAGGAACGCCCGGCTGACTACGGTCGCGATCTCGCGCCCAAGCGCGACAAGACCCCCTACTCCGTCGTCGTCTCGATCGAGCCCTCCCCCTCCGGCGACCTGATGGCGGTCGCGGCGGGCAACCGGAAGGATCAGGAGCTCGACATCGTGCTGATGTCGACCACGGACGGCAAAGTCATCCGGAACCTGACCGGCGGCTTCAACATGAACAGCGGCTACGAATACATCGCGACGCCTGGCGGCTTCCGCAATAACGCCGTGTCGTGGATGTCGTGGGCGCCGGCCGGCGATCGCATCGCGTATTTCGTCCGCACCGAGAAGATCAAGACGCTGATTCTCCAGAACGTCGTGACGAAGAAAATCGAGCAACGGATCAAGATCGACTCGGTCGATGCGCCGGAGTCGCCGGATTTCAGCCCTGACGGCCGTGAAGTCGCCTTCGCCGGTCTGCGCAACGCAATCGGCGACATCTTCATCGTCGATCTCGCAACCGGGAAGATCCGCAACGTGACCAACGACGCCTTTGGCGAATACGCCCCGACCTATGCGCCCGACGGCAAGTCGATGCTGTACCTGGCGCGGGTCAGCGGCAACGACAAGCTGTTCAAGCTGGACCTCGCCTCAGGCACGAAGACCCAGATCACGTTCGGGACGCACGACGATGGCGGCGCCCAGTTCGTCGATGCGGACACGATCGTGTTCCCGTCGACGGCCGTGCCGCCCGACCCGCCGCTCGATCCGGAAGTGGCCAAGAACGGCAATATCTACAACATCTGGACGCTGAACCTGAAGAACGGGGAACTGAAGCAGTTCACCGACGCGCTGACCGGCAACGTCTCGCCGATCATCCTGCGGGATCAGAAGCCCGCGAAGATCGCCTTCGTCACCTACTACAAGGGGGAATACGGCATCCACACGCTGTCGCGTGAGGAAGCGCTGCACACCGTCGCGACCTCGGACTTCGGGGCGCCCGGGCCGATCATCGATTTCGTGCCCCCCAACACCCACACCCTGGTGAAATCGAACATCCACACCAAGGGGACGTTCGAGAAGCTGTTCCTCGAGGGACGTCCTCCGCTCAACGTCGGTGTCACGAGCGGCGGAGATCTGTTCGGCGGCACGCAGGTGACGTTCACCGACGTCCTCGGCGACAAACAGTTCAACTTCTACGCCTCGTCGGTCTCGCAGTACCGCACCATGTCGGCGTCGTACACCAATCTCTCGCGACGCCTCCAATACTCGATTCAAGCCTACTCGCAGACGCAGTTCTATTACGGGTACAACCCGGGTCTGCTGTATGGCAACGAGTACGCGTTCCTCAGCCGCGATCAGGCGATCGCGACCCAGACGGCGCGCGGCGCGACCGTCTTCGGGATCTATCCGTTCAACCGGTACGCGCGCGTCGAGCTCTCCGCCGGCCTGTTCCAGTACAACCAGGCGTACAACGACCCCGGGCTGCAGGACGTCGCGAACCAGTATCAGCAGCAGCAATACGGCCGTCAGCTGTTCTCGAACGGCTCGTTCATGCCGCTCGGCGCCTCGCTGGTCCGCGAGACCACGGTGTTCCGCGAGTACGGGCCGCTCGCAGGCGACACGATTCGCGCCGGTTACGAGTACGCGCCGCACGTCGGCAGCCTGCTGTCGCGGCAGACCGCGGACATTGACGCCCGCAAGTACATCCGGCTCGCAACCAACGGCGTGCTGGCGTTTCGCGCCCGCGGCTTCAAGAGCTGGGGCGACTACCCCGGCTACATGTATTTCGGCGGCAACTCCGAGCTGCGCGGATACGACTACCTGGAGTTCATCGGGAACAAGGCGTTCTTCATGAATGCGGAGCTCCGGTTCCCGCTGATCGAAGCGGCGTTGACGCCGCTCGGTGTCATCGGCGGTCTGCGCGGCATCGCGTTCGCCAACCTCGGGGCGGCGGGCTACGACGGTGTGCCAATGAAGGTCTTCAGCCGGAACCCGATTACCGTCACACCGCTCATCGGCTACAATCCAAATTACGAGACGCAGACCTACGATCCCGTCTACGGGCCGCCGGCGAGCATCAATGGACTCAAGCTGGTTGATGGACGGGCGTCGTACGGAGTCGGCCTCGAAACCTTCGCGCTCGGTTTCCCGGTCCACTTCGACTGGTCGTGGCGCACGCTGCTCAACAAGAGCTACGAAGACTATGTCTTTGCTTTCCAGGCCATCCAGGACGGCAGCACCTCCGGCAGCACGTGGTTCCGGAAGCCGAAGTTCTCGGTCTGGATCGGGTACGACTTCTAACGACTGAACACTGAAGCCCGGCGGCTGAAGCGATTCAGCCGCCGGGTCGTCACCGTTCCACCAAGCCACAGCCGCTACACGTGCCGAAGCGCCCCTGCACCAACATCGTCGGCCTGCTCGCGGACTTCGTCGAAAAGCATCTCCCTCCCGACGTACACGCGGAACTCGAGCGCCACCTCGCCGCCTGCCCGCGCTGTATCCTGCAGCTCAAGACGTATCAATCCACCGTTTCGCTGCTCCATTCGATTCGCGAAGAGGATCTTCCCGCGGAGCTGCGCTGCACGCTGAAGGCGTTCGTCAATCGCAACTGCAACAACTGACGCTGGCGAGGGAAGACGGCATTGCCGTGTGGCGACCGGTGACGTAGAGTACGGTTCACGTGTCCGAACCCCTGCGCGCCAAGCGGCCATCAGAGTCCCAGACCGAGACGGTGCAGGTCGTGCTGCCGAACGACGCCAACCCGCTTGGCTTCATCCTCGGCGGCACCGTGATGCACCTGATCGACATCGCCGGCGCGATCGCCGGACACCGGCACACGCGCAGCCTGCTCGTGACCGCCGCGGTGGACGGCCTGCAGTTCCTGCACCCGATCAAGGTCGGCGACCTGATCATTCTCCGCTCGCGCGTCACCGCGGCCTGGAATACGTCGCTGGAAGTTGAAGTCGAGGTGTTTTCGGAAGAAACCCTGACCGGCGTGCGCCGGATGACCAGCCTGGCCTACCTGACGTTCGTGGCGATCGATCGCGCGGGCATCCGTCTGCCGGTGCCCGGCGTCATTCTGGAGACGAAGGAAGACGAGCGACGCGCCACTGAGGCCGAACAGCGGCGCAGTTATCGCCTCCAGGCGCGCAAGGCGCTGGAGGGGCGGTTCCGACTATGACCCGCCGAACTAGCGACTAGCGACTAGCGACCAGCGACTAGCGACTAGCGACTAGCGACTAGCGACTAGCGACTCCCCTATTTCTGAAAGTAGTCCGCGTTCACCGGAATGAAGCTTTTCCATTTTTCCGGAGTCTCGTCGAGCGCGAAGATGGCCTCGACCGGGCAGGCGGGCACGCACGCGCCGCAATCGATGCACTCGTCCGGATGGATGTACAGCATCTCGGCTGTCGCAAATTCCGGCTCGTCCTTCCGCGGATGAATGCAGTCAACCGGGCACACATCGACACAGGCGCTGTCCTTCGTGCCGATGCACGGCTCGCAAATGATATAGGCCACTGTCTCTCTCGCTCCTTTGGATTCCGGGTACTGTCCGCCTTCAGGCAGACTCGCTAGGCCGGTGAAGGCCGCACACGACTGAGGGATTGCCCCGCATCACGCACCGAGAGCAATCGACGATCCCGACAAATGCCCGAGACGCAGGGAAATCAGCCGCGCCAACTCCATCACCGCGCCGGTCTGCTCACTGGCGAACGGACGTTCGTCCGCGGCGTGCGCGAACACGCCAATGCGCGCCACCTGGCGGCCGGTGTAGTCGGACACCGGCGCACAGGTGCAGAGCAGCCGCTGAATCTGCTGCGCCGGGGGCGTCCCGAACCGCAGCGCAATCCGCTCGGGGTGCGCGGCGTCGTGCGGATGCTGCAGTTTTAGGCAGCTCAATCGCTTGTCCGCCGCCGTGTCGAGGTACAGCGAGCAATGCACCGGCATCTCCCGGCCATGCGTCGTGTGCATCCCGACCTCGTCAGGGCCGCCGCTCCAGAGATACGTCACTTCGTCCGCGCCCGTGACCGCGATGAACGCCCGAAGGCCCGTCTTGAGCACGTACTCCCGCAACACCGGATAGGCGTGCAACCGGAGCTCCGATCGGCCGAGCAACCGGAAGCTCAGGTCCAGCATCTTCAGCGTCAGGCTGTAACGCGCCGTGTCCTCGTCCTGCCGCACGAACCCCCGCCGCTTCAGAATCGCCAGCAATCGGTGCACCGTCGGCGCCGGCTGGTGGACCGCCCGCGCCAGGTCGGTAACGCTGAGGCCGCGTTGCGCTGGAGCGAGCGCTTCGCACACGTCGAGCGCCTTCTCCAACGACGTCATGGTTTCCCGCCCCTGGGCAGGCTTGTCGCGCACATTGGCGAAATCTGTCATTCCAATATGTGGAACGTCATTCCACTTCGTGTGGACCATTATACCTGTGCGGCGGCCGACGCAAGCATCGGGTTCCGCGCTGAGGGAGTCTAATGGCTACTGGATCGTCATCCGGCCGGAGAATCCGTCCGCGTAGCCGTGGAAATGGCAGATGTTGGGCTCGGGGTAGCTCCAGCAGTAGTAGCCTTCGCCATTGTCGAAATCGACGAGCCAGAGCCCTTTGGCCTCGAGCCCCAGCGAGCGGACCTGCTCGGTCCAGTCGGTGACCACCTGGCGGAGTGCCGCGGAGAGCGACACGTGCTCGGGATCGTCTTCGGCGAGCCCATGGAGCTGTGCCGAAAGCGATTCGGCTCTCCGCACCGCGTCGGCGGTGACGTGCTTCACATCGGGCAGCAGGTCGCGGGCCTGCTGGAGTGTGAAGATTGGACGGCTGTCGGTCGTGCTTTCCATCGTGACGATTATAATTGCGTGCCTGCAGATTAGCTCCATGATCACGAGGTGATGTCCGGTTACGCTCGCCGCCTGCTGCTCGCCCTCGCGTGGATCGCGACGGCACGGGTCGCTGCCGCACAGCCGCTGCCTGACGGACCGATTCGCGCGTTCGACGGCCGCGTCGTGGTTGGCGGCGAGGTGACGGCGACCGCCGGAACGCTCGATCGGGACGCCTACTTCAACTACACCGACTACGAGCACAACGCCCTGCGGATGATGCGGTTCGGCGTCTCCGGTGTCTACCGGCCCGCGGCGTGGCTGGCGCTGGTCGGTGAAGTGCGCTCAGAGGATTTCAACCATCCGCGGCCCTACGCGGCCTATGCGCGCGTCCGGCCATGGCGCGACCGTGCGTTCGATGTGGAGATTGGCCGGATCCCGCCGGCGTTTGGCGCGTTTGGCCGTCGCCCCTATGGGACCGACAACCCCGTCGTCGGCTATCCGCTCGCCTACCAGTACCTGACATCGCTGCGAACCGACGCGATTCCGGCAACTGCGGACGATCTCCTCCGCATGCGGGCGCGCGGATGGCGCGCGAGCTACCCGATCGGCTCCCAGACACCGGCGCCAGGCATCCCGCTGGTTTCCGGATTCCGCTGGGATACCGGCGTGCAGGCGCGATGGACCACCGGTCCCGTGGAGCTCTCGGGGGCGGTGACCAACGGCACGCTGTCGAACCCGCGCCTGGGCGATGACAACGGCGGCAAGCAGGTCTCAGGACGGATGGCCCTGACGCCCGCGGTGGGCTTCGTGGTCGGCGTATCGGCGGCCCGCGGCGCGTGGCTTTCCCGCACCGTCACCCCGTCCTCAGGCGCGGCCCCGACGCAGCGCGCGCTTGGCGCCGACGTCGAGTATTCACGCGACCACTGGATCGTTCGCGCCGAGGCGATCTGGAGCCGCTGGTCCTTTCCCACGGCGCTCGGTCCGTCCAACACCGACTCCGTCGGCGCGATCGCCTCGTGGGCCGAAGGGCGGTACCGCGTGACGCCCCGCATCTTCGTCGCCGGGCGCGTGGATCGGCTCGGCTTCTCGACGCTCCAGGGCACTGCGGCCGGCGGGCCGCGCTCGTGGGACGCGCCGGTGCGGCGGATCGAAGGGGCAGTCGGCTACTACCTCGAGCGGCACGTCGTGCTGCGGGGCACGGTACAGCGCAACTGGCGCGACGGCGGCCGGGTGACCGATCACACCTACGTGTCGGCGCAGCTCACCTACTGGTTCTGATGCACACGTCACTGCATGCCGCCTGCATCCTTGCCGCTGTTGCGTTGACGCTCGCCCGGCCGAGCGGCGCTCCGGCGACTCACGGGGGAACGGACAGCGATCCCGCCGTTCGGAGCGCGCGACAGCCGGCAGGCACCGGCGCCGGGTCGCAACGGCTGACGACCGGCGCGGCCGATGTCGCCCCTGCCGGTGGCCGGGCCCCGGAAGGGCCGGCCGTTCGAGTCACCGGCACGATCCGCGGCCGGGTCGAGCTGCTGCAGCCCCGGACCGAACCGGTCTCGCGCCCGAGCGTCGCCGACGTCGCCATGGGCGTGATGCATGCGGTGACCGATCGCCGGAGCGTCATCTATCTGGACCCTGCGCCGCGCGCGGCGTTCGATGCCCGCGACGCGCCTCGCGTCCATCTCGATCAGCGCAACGAGACCTTCGTGCCGCACGTGCTCGCGATCGTGGCCGGGACGACCGTCGAGTTTCCGAACAGCGACCAGACCTACCACAACGTCTTTTCCCTCTCGAAGACGAAGTCGTTCGACCTGGGGCGCTACGCCGTCGGCCGCTCCAAGTCCGTCCGCTTCGATCGTCCCGGCATCGTTCGGGTGTTCTGCGATATCCACTCACATATGAGCGCCTTCATCCTGGTGTTCTCGCATCGCTATTTTTCCCTCGCCGACGAGGACGGGCGCTACCGGCTCGAGAACGTGCCGCCGGGGACCTACAACGTCATGGCCTGGAATGAGTCCGCGCCGCTCGAGTCCCGGAAAGTCGTGATCCCGGAGACGGGCGGCGAGGTCGAGGTGAACGTCGCGCTCGGTCGTCGATGACGGTCTTCTCGTCGCTGACCAACCGCATCTTCTTCGCAAGCGCGCTGCTGGCGGTGCTGGCGATCGGCGTCGCGGTCTATCGCGTCAACATCGCGGTCACCGAGCAGGCGGAAAACGAGCTGCGCCGCGGGATCGAAGAGGCCGGGCGGCTGCTCGAGGACTCCCGCGCCACGCTCTTCGAACACTATTCGCGCGAGGCACGGCTGGTCGCCGATCTCCCGCGTTTCAAGGCAGCGATGGCCGAGCTGGATCCGCCGACCGTGCAGCCGATTGCCGACGACTACCAGCGCCAGCTCGGATCCGACCTGTTCGTCGTCACCGGCCCGTCAGGGCAGCTCCTCGCGC
>JBDTSX010000108.1:0-10421 GCA_039930925.1 Acidobacteriota bacterium
GACGATCGACGGCGGCGGTCAGCTCGTCGTTGACGACGACGTAGTCGTACTCGGAGAAGGCGGCCACCTCGTCGCGCGCCGTCTGGAGCCGCCGCTGCATCGCCTCTTCGGAATCGGCGCTGCGCCCGCGGAGACGCCGTTCCAGCACCTCGAACGACGGCGGCAGCACGAAGATGCCGACGGTGCCGTCGCAACGCTGCCGCACCAGCCTCGCGCCCTGAACGTCGATGACGAGCACCAGGTCACGGCCGGCAGCGAGGTCGCGTTCGGCATCCGCGGCGCCGGTGCCGTAGAGGTTCCCGAAGACGTTCGCGCACTCGAGAAAGCCTCCCGCGGCGATCATCTCTTCGAAACGCGCCCGGGTGATGAAATTATAGTCGATGCCGTCGGACTCTCCCGCCCTGGCGGCGCGGGACGTGTACGACCGCGACATCGCCAGATCGGGAACGCACTGAACCAGCCGCTCCACCACCGTCGTCTTCCCAGTGCCGGACGGCGCGGATACGACGAACAACAAGCCCCGCCGGCCCGACGCCTGGATCCCGGATCCCGGATCCGGAGCCATGGAAGCGGCGCTACTCGACATTCTGGACCTGTTCGCGCATCTTTTCGAGCTCCGCCTTCAGCGCCACGATCACTTCCGAGACCGTCGCCCCTTCGGCCTTCGATCCCATCGTGTTGATCTCGCGGTTCATCTCCTGAATCAGGAAGTCGAGCTTCCGGCCGCACGGCTCCGGCGAGTCCGACAGCGCGCGCCAGTGATCGAGGTGGGCCTGGAAGCGGACCACTTCTTCGGTGATGTCCGAGCGTCCGACGAACTTCGCGATCTCCTGGGCGATCGACGCCTCGTCCGCCAGCGCGTCCGCATGCAGCTCGCGCACGCGTTGTTCCAGCCGCGCCTGCAGCCCCGCCATGCCCTCGGTTGCCGCGGCAGCGGCGCGCTCGAACAGCAACCCGAGCCCTGCGCGTCGGGTGTCCAGGTCCTGCCGCAGGTATCCCCCTTCCCGCACGCGCATCGTCTCGAGCTCGTCGAGCGCCGCGCCGACGGCTTCGTCGACGCGCTCCTCGAGCTGACCATCGGCGCCGTCCTGATCGTCGGCCCGTTCGCGAATCGAAAGCGCCTGGGGGAAACGCAGCAGATCGCCCGGTGTCATCACCCCCGAGATATACCCGCGTTCGCGCGCCCGATCGAGCGCGCCGCCGAGCGCCTCGAGGAACACCTCATTCAACTCCACTTCAAGGGTCGGCGCGCGCCGCTGCTGGACGCTCACGCTCACCTCGACCCGGCCGCGGCCCACGCGCCGCTGCACCAGCGCTCGCAGCCGCGGTTCAACGGCGGCGAGCGACGGAGGGATTCGCAGCTGCAGATCCAGGAACTTGTGATTGACCGACCGGATCGTGACGGCGATCGTCGCCGCTTCATCGTCTCTCGTCAGCGACGCGAAGCCAGTCATGCTTTTGATCATGAGATTGACGGCTGAGGAGCGGGCTCGAGAGCGGACGGCGCCGCTGGCGTTTCAAAGAGTTGGAGTGCGTACAGCTTCGCGTAGAGGCCTCCCGGCCGCGCCAGCAAGTCGTCGTGGCAGCCGATCTCGACGATGCGGCCCCGCTCCAGCACGACGATGGCATCAGCGCGCCGGACGGTCGAGAGCCGGTGCGCGATGACGAATGAGGTCCGGTTTCGCATCAGGTTGTGGAGCGCGTCCTGCACGAGGAGCTCCGACTCGGAATCGAGCGACGAGGTCGCTTCGTCCAGGATCAGGATAGGCGAGTTCTTGAGCAGCGCGCGCGCAATCGCCAGCCGCTGCTTCTGGCCACCCGAGAGGCGCTGGCCGCGCTCGCCGATCCGCGTCTCGTACCCGGCCGGGAGCGAGACGATGAACTCGTGGGCGTGCGCGGCGCGCGCCGCCGCCTCGATGTCCTCTCGTGAGGCCGACGGCGACCCGTAGGCAATGTTGCTGGCAATCGACTCGTCGAAGAGCACCGTCTCCTGGGTGACGATGCCGACCTGCGCTCGCAGCGAGGCGAGCGTCACCTCGCGGATGTCGGTGCCGTCGACGAGAATGCTGCCGCCGGCCACATCGTAGAACCGCGGCACCAGGTTGACGAGCGTCGTCTTGCCGGCCCCGCTGAGGCCGACGATCGCCACCGCCTGCCCCATCTGCACCTGGAACGACACGTCGCGCAGGATTCCCCGCGTGCTGTCGTCGTAGGCGAAGCTGACATTGCGGAACTCCACTCCGCGCCGCACTCTCGCGAGCGGCTTCGCGCCGGCGCGCTCGATCACTTCCGAGTGGGTGTCCAGCACTTCGAAAATGCGCTCCGAGGCGACCGTCGCCTGTTGCAGCGTCGCGTTGACCCGGCTCAATTTTTTGATCGGCGCGTACATCATGAAGGCGGCCGCGACGAACGCCGCGAAGTCCCCCGGCGAGAGCTCCTTCCTGGTGATGCGGCTGCTGCCATAGGCAATCAGCCCGATGATCGCGAGACCGCCAAGCAGCTCCATCAGCGGCGGCAGGATCGCGAGCGCGCTGGTGACGCTCAGGTTGGTCCGGTAGAGCCGCTGCGACGCGACGCGGAAGCGATCGGCCTCGTGCGCCTCGGCGCCGAAGGCCTTGACGATGCGATGGCCGGTGAACGCTTCGGCGGTGACATGCGAGAGGTGCTGGAGCTGCTCCTGGCTGCGCCGCGTGGTCGCGCGGATCCGTTTCCCGAACCGGACCAGCGGATAGACCACGATCGGCGCGCCGGTGATCGCCACCAGCGCCAGCCGCCAATCCTTGTAAAACAGGTAGCCGGCCAGGCCGATGAGGGCCAGGCCTTCGCGCAGCAGATCCCCGATCGTCTCGGAGACCGCCTGCTGGATCTGGTTGACGTCGTTCGTGATCCGCGACATCAGCTGGCCGGTGGAATTCCGGCTGAAGAAGGCGGCCGACTGATCGAGGATGTGCCGGAACAGGCGGTCCCGCAAGTCCCGCACGACGCGCTGCCCGATGTCGGTCATCAGGTAGGCGGATCCGTAGGCCCCCGCCCCCTTGACCACGTAGAGGACCAGCAGCTGGATGCACCAGGTGGAGAGGCCAAGGCCGGTCGGCAGCACCCGGTCGATGACCGGCTGGATCAGCGCGGCGACCCCGGCGGTGGCGCCGGCATACACCACCATCGCCGCGATCGCCGCGGCAAACCGCCCGCGGTACGGCCGGGCGTACCCGAACAGGCGCGTGAGTGGATTCACTCGTAGAACCGGTACTTCAGCAGCACCCACAGCGCGACAAAGCCGTCGCGCCAGGTGATCTTCTTCCCCTCGTCGTAGTTGCGGCCATCGTAGGTGATCGGCACTTCGTAGACGCGAAAGCGCCGCTTGAAGATCTTCGCGGTGAGCTCCGGCTCGATCCCGAATCCGTTGGACTCGAGGGTCATCGACCGCACCACCTCTGTCCGCATCACCTTGTAGCAGGTCTCCATGTCCGACAGCATCGTGTTGTACAACACGTTGGTCACGAGCGTCAGGAAACGGTTGCCGACGTAGTGCGTGAACAGGAACACGCGGTGCCGGCCGAGGAATCGGGACCCGTAGACGACGTCGGCGCGGCCCTGGCAGATGAGCTCGATCAGCGCCGGGAACTCTTCCGGCGAGTACTCCAGATCGGCGTCCTGGATCACCACCAGATCGCCGGTGACTTCCTGGAAGCCCCGCCGGAGCGCGGCCCCCTTCCCGGCGTTGGTGGGCTGGAGCACCAGCTTGAACGACAACTCGGCGGCAAGCCTGGCCAGGATGCCTCGCGTGCCATCCGTCGACCCGTCGTCCACGACCACGAGTTCGGTGCGCACCGGCACGGCGAGGACCCGCCGGATGATCTCCTCAATGGTCTCTTCCTCGTTGTACGAGGGCATGACGACGGAAAGCAGCGGGTCGGCCAGTTGCCCTTTCAGGCGGGACATCAGTCCGTCGCCTTCCCGCCGTAGCCGTTCGGATGCGACTCGCGCCACCGCCAGGCGGTCTCGACGATGACGTCGATGTCCTCGAAGCGCGGCCGCCAGCCCAGCTCGCGCCTGATCCGCTCGCTCGAGGCGAAGAGGACGCCGGGATCGCCCGGCCGGCGCGGCCCGAGGGTATAGGGCACCTTGCGGCCGAGGACCCGTTCCACTGATTCCAGCACGTCGTTCACGGAGGTGGGCCGGCCATTCCCCAGGTTGTACTGCGTCGTGGCGGCGCCGCCGCGGAGCGCGGTCAGCGCCAGCAGGTGCGCCGACGCGAGATCCGCGACGTGCACGTAGTCGCGCAGGCAGGTGCCGTCCGGGGTGTCGTAGTCCTGGCCGAACACCTGGAAGGTGTCCCTCCCGAGCGCTGCGTCGATGACCCGCGGGATGACATGAATCTCGGGCGCGTGGTCTTCGCCGAGCTCGCCCTCCGGATCGGCGCCGGCGGCGTTGAAATAGCGGAGCACCACGGCGCGGAGGCCGTAGGCGGTTTCATAATGCGGCAGGGCGTACTCGATCGCGAGCTTGGTTTCGCCGTACGCATTGATCGGGCGTCGTGGATGCTGCTCGGAGATCGGCGTCTCGGTCGGATTCCCGAAGACCGCGGCGGTCGACGAGAACACCAGATGCTGGACGTTTTCCGACACCATCGCGTCGAGCACCGACAGCGCGCCGACGACGTTGTTGCGGTAATAGGTGGTCGGACTGCGAACCGACTCACCGACCGACAGCCAGGCGGCGAAGTGCATCACCGCGTCGACGCGATGCTCGCGCAGCGTCTGCCGCAGCAGCCCGGTGTCGTGGATGTCGCCGACGACGAGCGCCTGCGCATGCCGCGCCGCTTCCGCGTGACCCGCCGAGAGATTGTCGAAGACGACGACGTGGGCGCCCGCGGCGCGGAGCGCCTTGACGGCATGGCTCCCGATGTACCCGGCCCCGCCAGTGACGAGTACGGAGGCTGGTTGCGTTCGCTCGCTCACGGACGTCCTATGGAAATGTAGGTGAAGCCCTGAGCGCGAATCTGCTCCGGGTTGTAGAGGTTCCGGCCGTCGAAGATGACCGGCGCGCGCAGCAGCTTGCGCATCCGGACGAAGTCCGGCTCGCGGAACTCGTTCCACTCGGTCGCAATCACCAGCGCGTCGGCGCCGGTCAGCGCCGCATAGCTGTTGTCCGCGTAGCTGATCCTCGAGCCGAAGAGGCCCTTGGCGACCGCGACCGCCTCCGGATCGTAGGCGGTGACGGTCGCGCCGGCCTCGAGGATGCCTTCGATGAGCGGCACCGATGGGGCCTCGCGCATGTCGTCGGTGCGCGGCTTGAAGGAGAGGCCCCAGATACCGATGCGCTTGCCGGCGAGCGAATCGGAGCCGAAATGCGCCTTCAGCTTCGCGAGCAGGCGCAGCTTCTGGCGTTCGTTGACCGCGTCCACCGCTTCGAGGATCGCGAACTTGTAGTGCTGCGCCGCCGCGAAGCTCAGGATCGCCTTGACGTCCTTGGGAAAGCAGCTCCCGCCGTAGCCGATACCGGGGAAGAGAAACGACGCGCCGATGCGCCGATCGGCCGCCACCGCCCGGCGCACTTGATCGACATCGGCGCCAACCGCCTCGCAGACGTTCGCGACTTCGTTCATGAACGAGATGCGCGTGGCGAGCATCGCGTTCGCGGCATACTTGCACAACTCGGCGCTGGCGCAGTCCATCAGCATGATCGGCGCGCCGGTCCGCGTGAACGGCGCGTAGAGCTCCTTCATCAACTCGGCCGCGCGCGGGTCCTCCGCGCCGATCACCACCCGGTCCGGCTTCATGAAGTCGTCGATCGCGGCGCCCTGCTTCAGGAACTCCGGATTGCTGACCACGCTGAACGGGTGCGTGGTCTCGCGGCGGATCACCTCGCGGACCCTGGCGGCGGTGCCGACCGGCACCGTGCTCTTGTTGACGATCACCTTGTAGCCGTTCATGGCTTTGGCGGTGTCGCGCGCCACCGCCAGGACGTGCTGCAAATCGGCGGACCCGTCCTCGCCGGTCGGTGTGCCGACCGCGATGAAGATGATCTGGGCGCTGCGAACCCCTCGTTCGAGAGCGGTCGTGAAGGTCAGGCGCTTCTCGGCACGGTTGCGCCGCACCAACTCTTCCAGGCCGGGTTCGTAGATCGGGATCTTGCCACGCTGCAGGGCTCGGACCTTCGCCGGGTCCTTGTCCACGCAGATGACCTCGTTACCGTTTTCGGCGAGGCAGGCCCCGGCCACCAGCCCCACATATCCGCTCCCGACGACTGCGATTTTCATCCGCGCACATTCTCCGATGGATACAAACCCCTAAAGCTAGCACAGCCGAAAAAAGCCTGTCAATCTACTGAACGGCAAGGATTTGCCTCACTTTTCGTATGCTACGATCCGCCGCGACGTGCGCATCCTCATGGACTACCGCTCCGCCCTGCGACAGCGAACGGGCGTCGGCGAGTACGTGCACCGGCTCGCCGGGGCGCTGGTTCCGGTGTTACCGGCGGGAGACACCCTGACGCTGTTCTCGAGCTCCTGGAAAGATCGGCTGCCACCCGGCGCGGTTCCCGGCGCGAAGCGGATCGACGCGCGGGTTCCGGTGACGCTCCTGAATCTCGCCTGGCATCGACTCGAGTGGCCCCCAGCCGAATGGTTTGCCGGACCGGTAGACATCACACAATCGATGCATCCGCTACTCCTCCCCAGCCGGCGGGCCGCCCGGTTCGTGATGGTTCACGATCTCTATTTTCTCGACCGGCCCGAGCACACTTCCTCCGAAATCCGCCGCGACTATGCGGCACTGGCAGCCAGCCATGCCGGCCGGGCAGACGGTGTACTGGTGCCCTCCGAATACACGAAAGCCCAGGTCCACGAGCGGCTCGGCGTGGACCGGGAGCGGCTGATCGTCTGCTCGCCGGGCGCGCCGGATTGGCCGCGCCGCGATGAGCCGCAGCATCCGGGCCCGATCCTGTTCGTCGGTACCATCGAGCCACGAAAGAACGTGACCGGGCTGCTTCGCGCCTACGGGGAGCTCATCGCGCGAAATCCTGATGCGCCCCCGCTGGTCATGGCGGGCCGGATGGTGGGCCAATACCTGACAGACCTGCGCGGCACGATCGGCCTGCAGGCGGTCATCGACAGGGCGCAATGGCTTGGGTATGTCAGCGACGAGCGTCGTCTCGAGCTCTACCGCGCCGCCTCAATGCTCGTGATCCCGTCGTTCAACGAAGGATTCGGCTTGCCGGTGCTCGAGGCGATGACACTGGGCGTGCCGGTCGTCGCGTCGAACCGGGGATCGCTGCCCGAGGTGGTCGGCGACGCGGGCAGCCTGGTCGATCCGGACGATCATTCAGGGCTTGCTGCAGCGATGAATCGTGTGCTGGAGGATCCGGCAGAACGGCGGCGGATGGCGGACGCCGGCGTCCTGCGCGCCCGGTCATATTCTTGGGACCTGGCCGCACGGCGCCTGCGCGACGCCTATGCCGCCGCGGCCGCGACGGGCCGGCGGACATGACGAGGCCGCTTCGGATCGGCGTCGACGCCCGCGAGCTGCTCGGCGACACGACCGGGGTCGGCCGGTATCTCGGCGAGCTGATGCGGCGCTGGGCCGCGCGCCCGGATGCGCGCCGCCGCCAGTTCCTCCTCTACACGCCGGAGCCGCTGCCGCTCGCTCTGCCGGCCGGCGCGGCCGAACAGCGCGTCATCGGGCGCGGCGCGGGCACGTGGTGGGAGCAGACGGCGCTCAGGCACGCGGTCCGCGCTGACAAGCCTGACGTGTTCTACGCGCCGGCGTATACGGCGCCGCTCGGGATCGCGATGCCGCTCGCCGTCACGATCCACGACATCTCGTTCATCGCGCACCCCGAGTGGTTCCGGCCGCGAGAGCGCCTCCGCCGCCGCTGGCTGACCCGCCGGGCCGCCGCGGCCGCCGCCGTCATCTTCACCGACTCCCAGTTCTCCCGCGGGGAACTGGAACAGCGGCTCCACGTCGATCCGGACCGCATTCGCGTCATCGCGCCGGGTGTCTCCACGGTCAACGACGTACCGATCGCAGAACGCGGCACGGACCCGTCGTATGCTGGCGATGGAAGCGCTTCAGCGGTTCCTCGCGAGCCGCTGGTGCTGTTTGCCGGATCGGTGTTCAATCGGCGTCACCTGCCCGAGCTGATCGCGGCCTTCGCCCGGGCGGCAAAGGACCTCCCGGCGGCGCGGCTCGTCATCGCCGGCGCCGACCGCACGTGGCCGCGCCAGGATCTTCAGGCCACGGCCGCGGATCTGGGGATCGCCGGGAAGGTGGAGGTGCGCAACTACGTCACGCAGGCGGAGCTGACGGCCCTCTACCGTCGCGCGTCCGGGTTTGCATTTCTGTCGGAATACGAAGGCTTCGGCCTGACCCCGCTCGAGGCGCTCGCGGCGGGGGTCCCGGTGGTGGTCAGGGATACGCCGGTCGCCCGGGAGGTCTACGGTGATGCCGCGGAGTACGTCGCTCCTGGCGATCTGGACGCCACCGCCGCGGCGCTGCGCGGGTTCCTGACGTCCTCGTCTGCGGCCCGCGCGCCGCTCACGCGGGCACCAACGATCCTCGCCCGGTATTCGTGGGGGCGCACCGCGGCGGACACACTCGAACAGCTCGAACGGATCGCCGGACGATGAATGCCGCCGGTCGGTGCGGCCTGAAGGCCTGCTCTCTCTCACCGCGCGCGACGGAATGACTGCTCCGCCCACGCTCTCGATCGTCATCGTCAACTACAACGCGCGGGAGCATCTCGAGAACTGCCTGCGCTCGCTGGCGTCCGCACCGCCGGTCGTGGCGCACGAAATCGTGGTCGTCGACAACGCGTCCACGGACGACAGCCGGTCGGCGCTTTGCGCCAACTGGCCGCGGGTCCGAGTGATCGAGCAGCGGGTCAACACCGGCTTCGCGGCGGGCAACAACGTGGGCATTCGCGCCACGCGCGGGCCTCTGGTCCTGCTGCTCAACAACGATACGATCGTGCCCGCCGGCGCGATCGACGCCCTGCTGGCCCGCCTCGAGGCGCATCCAGACGCGGCCGTGGCCGGGCCGCGGCTGATCGATGCGCAGGGGGCCGTGGAGCTCTCGTTCGGGCCGATGATCGCTCCGCTCGGCGAGCTGCGTCAGAAGGTGACGACATCCCTGTACGCGCGGCGCGTGCCGGCCGTCGCGCGGTGGGTGGCGCGGGCGACCGGACGGGAGCAGTACGTGGACTGGGTCAGCGGGGCGTGCCTGCTCGTCCGCCGCGAGGCCGCCGAGCGCGCCGGGCTGCTCGACGAGCGGTATTTTCTCTATACCGAGGATGTCGATTTCTGCGCCACGATCCGTTCCCAGAGGGGCCGCGTCCTCTTCACGCCGGCCGCGGAGATCGTCCATCTGCGGGGCAGGTCTCGGGCCACGGCGCCGGTGGCGATGAACGCGGCCTACCGGCGCAGCCAGCTGGCCTTCTACGAAAAGCACCATCCGCGCTGGGCGCCGGCCCTGAGGCTCTATCTGCGGATGAAGGGGCAGTTCCCGCGGTAGAATTCGGCTGTCTTGAGAATCGCCATCGATGCGCGCAAGCTGCGCGATTACGGAATCGGGACCTACGTCCGTAATCTGCTCCGGCACCTGTCGCGGATCGACACCACGACGGAATACGTGATCCTGTGCCGGCCTCAGGACTGCGGCGTCGTCGAAGAGCTCGGCGAGAACTTCCGCGCCGTGCCGGAGCCGGCGGCGGCCTACTCGATCAGCGAGCAAATGCGGATCCCGATGGATCTGCGCCGCGAAGGGGCGGACCTCTTCCATGCGCCGCACTACGTGCTGCCACCGCTCGTGCCCTGCCGATCCGTCGTCACCATCCACGACTGCATCCACCTGCGCTTCCCGCAGTACCTGTCGAGCCGCCTCGCGTACGCCTACGCGCTCTCCTCGCTGTGGGTCGCGACCCACCGATCGAGTCGCGTCCTGACCGTGTCCGAGGCGTCGAAGCGCGACATCCTCCGGTATTTCCGGGTTCCGGAGGGCAAGATCGACGTCATCTACAACGCGATCGACGAGCGCTTCGGCGAGGCGCCGGACGAGGAGGAAGTCGAGCGGGTGCGGGAACGGTATCAGCTGAACGATCCCTTCATCCTCTACGCCGGAAACATCAAGCCGCACAAGAATCTCGAACGCCTGATCGAGGCGTTCCATATGCTGCGGCGCGGCAATCTCGAACACGTCAAGCTGCTCATCATCGGCGACGAGATCTCAAAATACGCAACGCTGCGGCGCGCGGTGCACAAATACAAGCTGCACAAGCACGTGCGATTCTTCGGATTCGTGCCGGACCGGATGCTCGCGGTCCTGTACCGGCTCGCGCGGGTGTTCGTGTTCCCGTCGCTCTACGAAGGGTTCGGGCTCCCGCCGCTCGAGGCGATGGCCAGCGGTACACCGGTGGTGACGTCG
>JBDTSX010000109.1:0-10374 GCA_039930925.1 Acidobacteriota bacterium
GGCATCGTCGTCGACGATGCGATCGTGGTGATCGAGAACATCGAGCGGCACATCCAGGAATTGAAGACGCCGGCAAAGCAGGCCGCGTCGGATGCGATGCGGGAAGTGTTCGGCGCGGTCATCGCGACCGCGCTGGTGCTGGTCGCGGTGTTCGTGCCGGTGGCGTTCTTCCCCGGCACCACCGGGCGGCTCTACGCGCAATTTTCGATGACGATTGCGTTTTCCGTCGCCCTCTCGGCGTTCAACGCGCTGACCTTGACGCCGGCGCTCTCGGCGCTGCTCCTCGGCCGGGCCGATCACGGGAAGGGGATGTTCTTCTCGAACGTCGAGCGGGTCATCACCGCCGGGACGAATGGGTATGTCTCGCTGTTGACACGCCTGCTGCGCCTGCGCTGGGTGATGGTGCTGGTGTTCGCGCTCGGTCTGGGATTGACGTGGTGGATGTATCGCCTCGTGCCGCAGGCCTTCGTGCCGGCGGAGGATCAGGGCTACTTCATCACGATCGTGCAGGCGCCTCCGGGCGCCTCGCTCGAGTACACCGGCGGCGTCGCGCGACAGGCGGAGCAGATCCTCCTGAAAGACCCCGATGTGCAGGGCGTGTTCTCGGTGATGGGATTCAGCTTCAGCGGCGCGGCGCCCAACCAGGGGCTGATCTTCATCGCGTTGAAGCCGTTCGCGGAACGCAAGGGGGTCGAGCACTCGGTACAGAGCGTCATCGGCCGTTCCTTCGGGCAATTTTCGCAGATCAGCGGCGCGAACATCTTCCCGACCCCGCCCCCCTCGATCCCCGGGCTGGGCGCATTCGGCGGATTCGAGTTCCAGGTCCTGGATCAGGGGGGCACCGATATCAACGCCCTTGCGAACGCGACCTATGCGATGGCCGCGGCCGGCAATGGCGACCCGATGCTTCGCGGGCTGTTCACGTCGTTCACGGTCAACGATCCGCAGCTGACGGTGACGATCGATCGCGACCGGGCGCTGGCGCTCGGGGTGCCGCTCAGCGAAGTCACCAGCGCGCTGCAGACGTATCTCGGATCGACCTACGTCAACGACTTCGACTTCAACAACCGCGCCTACCGCGTCTACGTGCAGGCCGACAAGGCCTTCCGAGGAGAGCCGAGCGCGCTGAAGCAGTTCTACGTCCGCAGCGGCACCGGGGAAATGATTCCGCTCGAGAGCGTCGTCCGGGTCTCGGAAAGCACCGCACCGCAGGTGATCAGCCACTTCAACCTGTTCCGGTCGGCGACGATCAATGGCAGCGCCGCGCCGGGGGTCAGCTCGGGGCAGGCGCTGAAGCAAATGGAGAGCCTGGCCGCGCGCACGCTGCCGCCGGGCATGAGCTTCGCCTGGTCCGGACTGTCGCTCGAGGAAAGCAAGGCCGGCCGCCAGTCGTTCCTGATCTTCGGGCTGGCGCTGTTGCTGGTGTACCTGACCCTCGCGGCGCAGTACGAGAGCCTGGTGCTGCCGTTCATCGTCCTGCTCGGCGTGCCACTCGCGGTGCTCGGTGCGCTCAGTGCACAGTGGTTGCGGGGACTTGCCAACGATGTGTACTGCCAGATCGGACTGGTCATGCTGATCGGGCTGGCGGCGAAGAACTCCATCCTGATCGTCGAGTTCGCGGAGCAGCTCCGCCATAAAGGTGCGACGGTGATCGAAGCGGCAGTCGAAGCAGCCCGCATCCGGCTCCGGCCGATTCTGATGACCTCGATGGCATTCATCCTGGGGGTGCTCCCCCTCGTCTTTGCCACCGGCGCGGGCAGTGAAGCGCGCAACTCGGTCGGAACGGCGGTTGCCGGCGGCATGCTGGTCTCGACGTTCCTGAACATCATCTTCATCCCGATTCTGTATGTCGTCGTGCAGACCCTCCGGGGCGGAAACCCGGTGCCGGCGGCAGAGACGAAGTAAGCCGTCGCCGAGTGCGACTGTCCTCTTTGGGTGATGGTTGGCGGAAGAGGCGATGTGTGACGCAGACGCGGAGCGCATTTCTTGACAGTGTCAGAAAGTCCGTAGTACGCTGCCCGGTCTAATTTCTTTGAACTGTGGGGCCTGATGCGAGGCGCTTCAGGCGGTTGAAACGTCAGGCCAGCGAGGCGGGGGCCGACGGTTCCCGCGGGCGCGGGCGGGCTTGGAGGGAGCGGCGATGCAGATCGACGAACGAGTCGTCGACGGAGTGACGATTCTGGACCTGAAGGGTAAGATGACGCTCGGCGAAGGCGACGAGCTCCTGAAGGACAAGATCAATTCGCTGATTCAGCAGGATCGCAAGAAACTGCTGCTCAACCTCGAAGGCGTCCCCTACATCGACAGCGCCGGCCTTGGCGAGATCGTTCGCACGTACACCACGGTGAGCCGGCAGGGGGGAAAGCTGAAGCTGCTGAACCTCACGAAACGGATCCAGGATCTGCTTGCCATCACGAAGCTGCTGACGGTGTTCGAGACCTACGAGTCTGAACCGGAAGCGCTCAAGAGCTTCGTTTAACAGGCCGCGCACGCACCCGCCGCGCTCTAGATGGCGCGACACATAACTCCGGACATCATCGAGCGGGCCGAGCCGCAGCCGGGACGCCTGAGCGTTCCGGCCCGGCCGCTGGCCATGAGCCTCGTCCTGTCGCTCCGGCCCTCGCAGTGGACGAAGAACCTGATCATCTTCGGAGCCCTGCTGTTCGGCCAACGGCTGCAGGACCCGCGCGCCGTGCTGTACGCGTCAGGCGGCTTCGCCGTGTTCTGTGTGCTGTCGGGCGTGGTGTATCTTCTGAACGACGTCGCGGACCGAAAGGCGGACCGCATCCACCCGCTCAAGAGACACCGGCCGATCGCCGCGGGCGACGTGCCCGTCCCGGTCGCGCTCATCGCCGCGTTGGTACTCGGCGCCGTAGCGCTGGTGTGCGCCTACTGGCTGCGCCCCGCATTCGCGGTGGTGGCTGGCGTCTATCTGGCGCTGCTCGCCACCTATTCGGGGCCGCTCAAGCACATCGTGATCATCGACGTGCTGACGATCGCGATGGGTTTCGTGCTCCGCGCCGCGGCCGGCGCGATCGTGATCAGCGTCTCGATCAGCCACTGGCTGCTGTTCCTGACGGTGCTCGGAGCGCTGTTCCTGGCGCTGAGCAAGCGCCGGCACGAACTGGTGCTGCTCGCGGACGGCGCCATGACGCACCGGCCGATCCTGCAGGAGTACACGCCGTATCTGCTGGACCAGATGATCGCGGTGGTCACCGCCTCGACCGTCGTCGCGTACGCGATCTACACAGTGAGTTCGGAAACGGTGGACAAGTTCCACACGCATCTGCTCGGCCTGACGCTGCCGTTTCTCCTCTACGGCATCTTCCGGTACCTTTACCTCGTGCACCAGAAGGAAGGCGGCGGCAACCCCTCCGACATGCTGCTGAACGATCGGCCGCTGCTTCTCTGCGTTGCCCTGTGGGCCGCCGCGGTCGCGCTGATCATTTACGGTCCGCGCCTCGACCTCCTGGAAGGACTGATCAGTTAGAAAATGGCGAAATCGAAAGTCGCGATCCTCCGCACCACCCCGGCGACCGTCATTCGCGATTATCACGAGGTGATGAACCTCGCCGGGTACCAGGACGTCATCGCCAAGGACGCCGACACCGCGCTCAAGGTCAACATCTCCTGGCACTTCTTCTTCCCCGGCAGTTCGACCACCCCGTGGCAGCTCGACGGCGTGGTCCGCGCGCTGAAGCAGGACGGATACGATCCGTCGCTGATCCATGCGTGCCACAACCGCACGGTCGTCATCGACGCGCATCTCGGCGAACGCGAGAACAAGCAGATCAACGTCGTCCAGGCGCACGGGCTTCGCAACATCCACATCTACGAGACCGAGGAGTGGATCAATATCCGCGAGGCGGTCGGCGACCTGACCAAGAAGTTCACCTGCCTGAACCAGGTCTACCCGAAGGGCTTCATGATTCCGAAGCGCTTCATCGGGGAAAACATCATCCACCTGCCGACCGTCAAGACCCACGTCTTCACGACCACGACGGGGGCGATGAAGAACGCGTTCGGCGGGCTGCTGAACGAGCACCGGCATTGGACGCATCCGGTGATCCACGAGACGCTGGTGGATCTGCTGATGATCCAGAAGAAGATTCATCGCGGCGTGTTCGCGGTGATGGACGGCGCCTTCGCCGGCGACGGCCCGGGGCCGCGCTGCATGATCCCGTACACCAAGAACGTGGTGCTGGCGAGCGCCGACCAGGTCGCGATCGACGCGGTCGCGGCGAAGCTGATGGGTTTCGATCCGATGTCGATCAAATTCATCCGCATGGCGCACGAGCTCGGTCTCGGCTGCGGCGATCCGCGGGACATCGAGATCGTCGGCGACACCGGCGCCGGCGCCGAGAACTGGCATTTCGTCGGACCATTCAAGAAGATGACGTTCGCCTCCCGGATGCAGCACCAGATCTACTGGGGGCCGATGAAGAAGCCGATCGAGTGGTCGCTGAAGACGGTGCTCGCGCCGTGGGCCTACATCGCCAGCGTGATCTATCACGACAGCTATTGGTATCCGGTCAACGCGAAACGGCTGATGCACGATGTGCTGGCCAGCCCGTGGGGACGATTGTTCCGCAACTGGGAAACCGTCACCGCCGACGGACAGGGCTATCCGGACGTGGGCAGCGACGTCGCGCAGATCGAGAAGACCGGCAGCCGCGCGTTCTACGAGTCGATCGGAATCCTCGGCACCTGCATCAGGGAAGCGCCCGAGGTGGCATCGCGACGGCGCAAGAAAGCGGCGGTGCCGGCCAAATGAATTTACCGAGCCATGAACATGTCCGATTTCGCAGTCAGGTCCGATAACGTCGACGTCGAGCAGATCATGCGGCAGATCCGCTCGCGGATTCGCGAGAAGCGCGGGGTCGACTACACGGAGGAGGAGATTCGCGAGCTGGCGAACGTGAAGCTCGAGAAATTTCTCGATCCGCGCGGCGTCCGTTCCGATCTCCTCGAGCAGTTCCGCCGGAAGCGCGAGGCTTCCCTGCCGCCGAACTTCACGTTCGAGGACACGACGCTGTTCGAGACGCACCGCGGGTTTCTCCGGTTCATGCGCCGCCTGCTGCGGCCGATCCTCAAGCTGTTCTTCAACCCGAACCCGCTGATCGAGGCGCTGCACATCCAGTCGAAGCTGAACGCGCAGCAGGCTGCGCTCGAGCCGCTCTACTACGAGGTGATCCACAACCTGGTGCTCGAGACAACGCGGTCAGGCATCGAGGTGAAGAACCTGAAGATGCGCGTCGAATCGATGTCGAGCCGGCTCGATTTCGACGAGCGGCGGGCCCGGGCCCTCGAGGGGGTCGTGCAATACCGGCCCGGCGCGGTGCCGCCGCTGCAGCCCCCCCGCGCCGGTGCCCCGGGAGGCGCTGGCGCCGCCGCGGAGGTCTCGCCGGTCAGTGAGGCGGAACAGGCTGAGCGGCGCAATCGCCGCCGCCGCCGCCGCGGACGCCGGCGCCCCGGCGAAGGGCGTGAGGGATCCGCTCCCGGGTCGAGCGAGGAGTCGCCGAATCAGGGGCACCTCGAGGCCGGTGCCGATCAGGCCGCGCTTGCGCCACAGCACGAAACCAGCGACCGGCCGGCGGGCGGAGACCCGCGCTTTGGCCTCGCAGGGGCGAACGATCAGGCAGGAGACGCGCCCACCACCCACGGGAGCGCGCCGGGCGGCCACCGGGACAGCGTTGACGCCGGTTCCGACGAACCGGCGCCGCCTCCGCCTGTCGCACCGTTCGGGGGCGGAGGCGGATCGCACGAATCGTGAAGCTCGGAGTGGTCGTCCAGCGCTACGGCGCCGACATCAACGGCGGCGCGGAGCTGCATGCGCGTTACGTCGCCGAGCGCCTGTCGCGGCATGCGCAGGTCGAAGTGGTCACCACCTGTGCGCGCGACTACGTGACGTGGCGCAATGAATGGCCCGCCGGCGTCGAGCAGGTGAACGGCATCACCGTGCGCCGCTTTCCGGTCCGCCACGAACGTAACCCCTACGACTTCGGCCGCCGCTCCCACCACGTCTTCGAGCACTCCCACTCGGTGGCCGACGAGCTCGCGTGGCTCGAGAGCGAGGGGCCGGCCAGCCCGGCGCTGGTCCGTCATCTCGCCCGCACCGCCGGCGACCTGGATTTCGTCCTGCTCTTCAGCTATCGCTATTTCCACGCCTGGCACGGCGCCCGGCGGCTGCCCGCGAAAGCGCTGCTGGTACCGACCGCCGAACGCGATCCCGCTGTGGCGCTCGGGATCTTCGGGCCGACGTTCCGCGGCGTTCGCGCCGTGATGTACAACTCGCACGAAGAGCAGGCGATGATTCAAGCCGCCACCGGCAATCAGCACGTCCCCGGCGTGGTCGTCGGGATCGGCTCGGACGTGCCCGCGCGCACCGACCCCGCCCGCTTCCGTCAGAAGTTCGGCATCGAGCGGCCGTTCGCCATCTACGTCGGCCGCATCGACGAGAACAAGGGCTGCGGCGAGCTCTTCGACTTCTTTCAACGGTATGCCGCGACGTTTCCACGGGGTCTCGACCTCGTCCTAATCGGCAGCCCGATCATGGCGATTCCGCCGCATCCCCGGATTCATCATCTCGGCTTCCTCCCCGACACCGATAAATTCGACGCGATGGCGGCATCCGATCTGCTGATCATGCCGTCCTATTTTGAAAGCCTGTCGATGGTGGCGCTCGAGGCGTGGGCGCTCGGACGGCCGGTCCTCGCCAACGGCCGCTGCGACGTCCTCAAGGGCCAGTGCATCCGCAGCGCCGCCGGGTTGTACTACGAGCGGTACGAGGAATTCGTGGAGACGCTGTACGCGCTCGAGTCCAACGGACCGCTGCACACCCGTCTCGGGCAGAACGGGCGCGACTACTTCACGCGTCACTACACCTGGCCGGTCATCGAACAGAAGTATCTCGACATGTTCGACCGCTTAAAGCGCGACGACCAGGCCGGGCAGGTGCGTGCGCCGATGGAGCCCTTACCCGGGTGGCTCGCCCGCCGCCGGCGCACCCTGCCGGCTGCCTCGGAGGTGCTCGCGCAGATTCCGTCGGGCGCCGCTGTCTCCGGCCTGCAGGCTACGCGCCAGCTGTCGCGCCCGGCATGAGTGCCCGCGCCAACCGCCGTCCGCGCATCCACCAGGTCCTCGCCACGCTTGGGTATGGTGACGCCATCGGCCACGAGGTGCTCGGCATCCAGCGGGTGCTGCGCGGCGCCGGATACGAGTCGGAGATCTTCGTCGAAACCGCCGATCCGCGGCTCGAGGACCAGACGCTCGACTACCGCGACCTGGTCGGCGCCTCCACCTCGTCCGACGTGCTGATCCATCATTTTTCGATCGGCTCCAGGGCCTCCCGCACCGCGTATGCGCTGCCCGGCCGCATGGTGCTCGTCTATCACAACATCACGCCGCCGGAATACTTCCTCGGCGTGCACAAGGATCTCGTGGGGCTGTGCTTCCGCGGCCGCCGGGAGCTGACCGCGTACATCGATCGGTGCGAGCTTGCGCTCGGTGATTCGGAGTACAACCGGCGCGAGCTCGAGACGCTCGGATTTCACGCCACCGGCGTGCTGCCGGTGGTCCCGGACTTCAGCCATCTCGACGGCGCGCCCGACCGCAAGCTGTCGGCTGAATTCGACGACGAGTGGACCAACGTGATGTTCGTCGGCCGGGTGATTCCGAACAAGAAGTTCGAGGACGTGATCCGCGCCTTTCACGCGTACCGCACGCGTCACAATCCGCGGTCCCGCCTGCTGCTGGTCGGTTCGTACAGCGGCTTCGAGCGCTACTTCGCGATGCTGCAGGCGCTGATCGCGCGGCTCGGCACGCCCGACGTCCATTTCCTGGGCCATGTGTCGAACGAGGAGCTGACCGCGCTCTACGACGCGGCGGACCTGTTCCTGTGCGCCAGCGAGCACGAAGGCTTCTGCGTGCCGATCATCGAAGCGTTCCACAAGGCGATCCCGGTCCTCGCATTCGCCGCGACCGCGGTTCCGGCGACGATGGACGGCGGCGGCGTGCTCTACCACACGAAGGACCCGTTCGAGGTCGCGCGGGTGATGGACGCGATCACCGGCGATACACGGATCGAGGACGCGGTGCTCGCCTCCCAGGACGCGGCGCTCGCACGGCTGCGGCGCCGCGATTTCGGCGGGACGCTCCTGCGCTATGTCGAAGACATTCTCGCCCTGCCGCCGCGCGAGGCGCCCGAGGTGGCGTGGGACTTCTGGCAGCAGTTCGAGCAGTTCGAGCGGCTCGAAGAGCTGCGGCAATTCCGGCCGGCGCTGTACCGGGCGCTGCCCAACGACCCGGGATCCGGAGACCGGGATCCGGGATCCGGCAGTCGCCGGTCGGGGCACGACTCGGGGCGCGAACACTCTGCAGTGCCGGGCCCCGGATCCCGGACCCCGGATCCCGGGCCCCGGCAATGATCATCAACCAGTGGGTGCCTGCCGCGCATCGCGGCGACGCGATCGGGGACAGCGCACGCCAGGTCCGTGACATGCTGCGCGCCGCGGGTCATACGTCCGACCTCTTCGCGCTGACCATCGACGACGATCTGCGTCACGAGGTGCGGCGCTTCGAAGAACCGCAGGCGCGCCATGGCGAGGTGACCATCTTTCACTTTGCCCTGCCGTCGCCGATGACGCAGGCCTTCGCGTCACTCGACGGCGCGCGCGTGCTCCAGTATCACAACATCACCCCCGCCTCCTTCTTCGCACCGTACGACGCCGGATTGTTTCGGCTCGCCGCGCTCGGCCGGCAGGAGCTGCGCACGCTTGCCGGGCACGTCGATCTGGCGCTCGGCGACTCCGAATTCAATCGCCAGGAGCTCGAAGAGATCGGCTTCGCGCCGACCGGGGTGATGCCGATCGCGGTCAATACCGCGCGGATCACCGAGGCGCCGCGGCGGCCGGCGCTCGAGCAGATTCTGAGCGACGGACTGATCAACATCCTGTTCGTCGGCCGGATCGTCCCCAACAAGCGGATTGAAGACCACATCCGCCTGGCCGAGATGTACAAGCGCTATGTCGACAGCTACTACCGCTTCATCTTTGTCGGCCGATATGACGGCCTGCCGCGCTATTACGCCCAGATCCGCGCGTTGATTGCCGAGTTCCGGATGCTGCCGGATCGCTTCTGGTTCACCGGGCCGGTGCCGGACGAGGACCTCGCCGCCTTCTACCGGTGGGCCGACGTATACGTGTCGCTCAGCGAGCACGAGGGGTTCTGCGTCCCGCTGGTCGAAGCGATGGCTGCCGGCGTGCCGGTCCTCGCCTATGCGGCCGGCGCGGTGCCCGAAACCCTCGGTGGCGCCGGCGTGCTGTTCTCCCCGAAAGATCTGGAGTTTGCCGCCGAAATGACCGGCACGCTCGTATACGATCGCCCGGTGCGCGATGCGGTTCTCGAGGGACAGCGGCGCCGGCTCGCCGATTTCGCACCCGACCGGATCGAGCGAAGGCTGATGGAAATCGTCGCCGGGTTCGGCGGATAGCCGCCGGGTTGGCAGCCAAGAGGATCGTTACTTGAAGATTGCATTCATCGTCCAGCGCTACGGCACCGAGATCCTCGGCGGCTCCGAGTATCACTGCCGCCTGATTGCCGAGCGGCTCGCGCCGAAGCACCAGGTCGAAGTGCTCACCACCTGCGCGCAGGATTACGTGACCTGGGCCAACCAATACAGCGAGGGGTCGGACCGCGTTCGCGGCGTGACGGTGCGGCGGTTCGTGAACGCGCGCCAGCGCGACATCCACGACTTCAATCGCTACTCCGAATGGATCTTCAACAACGCCCACAGCCACGAGGACGAGATCGAGTGGCTCCGCCAGCAGGGTCCGTGGAGCCCGGCGCTGCTCGAGTATCTCGAACGCAATCAGTCCCAGTACGACGTACTGATCTTCTTCACCTACCTCTACGCGCCGACCGTCCTCGGAATCAAGGTCGCGCCGCACAAGAGCATCCTCGTTCCTACCGCGCATGACGAGCCGGCGATTCACCTGGGAATCTACCGGGAGCTGTTCAGCCTGCCGGCCGGCCTCGCCTACAACACCGAAGCGGAGCGCCGCTTCCTGACCACGCACGTCTCGATCCGCGCGATCGAGGAGGAAACGATCGGCTGCGGCGTCGATCTGCCGCAGGCGCAGGAGTACCCGCGCGAGCACACGACGCCGCCGCAGCCAGACGATGTGGACGCCGCACGAACCGGCGAAGACACTGCCGAAGAGGATGCGGCCGACGATGCCTCACCGACCTACCGCCCGCATCTGGCGCAGCGGGGATCGATGTTCCGCCGCCGCCATCGTCTGCACGGACCGTTCGCGCTGTACGGCGGCCGGATCGATCCGGGCAAGGGCTGCGAGGAGCTGATCGAGTACTTCA
>JBDTSX010000110.1:0-10351 GCA_039930925.1 Acidobacteriota bacterium
GTCGGCTTTGCCGTCGCCGTCGGTGTCCTCGAGAATCAGCAGCTTATCCTCCATCGGCGAATTCGGCTGCCAGTGCGGATAGCTCTTCCAGCACGCCACCCAGAGCCGGCCCTTGGTGTCGAAGGACATCTGCACCGGCTTGACCAGCTCGGGAAACTCCTTCTCCGAGGCAAAGAGCTCGACCTTCAGGCCGTTGCCAATCGTCATCTTCTGCACCGCTTCGGTGCCATCGAGATAGAGGTGCTCGCCGTTCGGCCCTTTCCCCGGCTCGTTGGTTTGGGCGTCGATGTGCGGCGGCGTATCGGTGTCGGCGATCTTCAGGTTCGCCCCCTGGGGATCCTGCCCGCGCGCGACGGCCCAGATCCTGCGGTCGCGGTTGCCGGTCATCACGTCGAGGATCGAGACTTCCCGCTCCAGCACTTCATAGTTGGTCGGGAGCACCTTCCCCTTGTCGACCGGCGCCGTCGGACTCGGCGTCACGTTGCGCGGATTGTCGCGGACGAACGTCAGGAAGGCGCGGTCGCCATAGGTCGCGAAGCCGTCGGTGACGCGGTATCGGTTGAACCAGTGGAAATTCTTGTCGAGCACGGCGGCGCGCACCTTCTCGAGAAACGGCTCCTGCCGTCTCGGCGCCGCCCCGAACAGCTCGCGGTCGATCACTTCCGCGAGGCGCCGGTTGCCTTCGCTGTTCAAGTGCACGCCCTGCATCGTCAGCGGCGACTTCGCCGCGGCGTAGAGTGCGCGGCTGGGAGTGAACAGGTCGACGAAGGTGACTTCCTTCGACTTCGCGACGACTTCCGCCATCGCGCGCGTATACAGCTCCAGCCGGGTGTTGTTCTCGCGGCCGTCCGGCAGGTCGGGATTTTTCAGATCTTCGTGCGCAATCGGCGAGAAGACGACCAGCCGCGGGGCCGACTTGCCGTTGTACTTCTGGGCGAGCGTGTGGGCGATCCACTCGCCGAGCTGCTGCTTGAACGCATCCAGCCCCGCCTGGCCCGCATACGACTCGTTGTAGCCGAAGAACGCGAAGACGACGTCCGCCTTGGTGTCGGTGCCGGCAAGGCGGTTCTCGTTATAGCCGCCGATCGGGGCCGCGACACCGCTCAGCCACTCGTCAGGTGTGCCGAAGTTCTTCGAGCGCAGCCGGGTCGCGACCTCGTCGCCGCTGAAGCCGAGGTTGCGGATGACCAGGTCGTAGGTGGGAAACCGCGCCTGCAGGAGCGTTTCGAGCCACCCGTCGTACTGCATGCGCTCGGCAAGCGTGTTGCCGATGATCGCGATGTGATCCTTCTCGCGCAGCTGGAAGCCGCCAGCCGCCGCGCCACCCGAAGGCAGCGCCCAGATGACCGCGAGGCCCACCGCCAACGCCGCCAGGAACCTACGCGTGTTCGTCATCATTCCATTCTCCAGGATTGCCGCGCGGGACGACAGGTCCCGTCATCTATTTCTGCGCTTTCGGCAGGATGGGCGAATCCCACCCCGCCAGATCGGCCGGCTTCACACCCTTGACGTAGGCGCCGAAGCCGAAGGTCGTGGGCTGATACGGTCCGACGAAGCTGATGTCGCCGTCCGGCTTGATGCTCGTTTCGAGGCCCGCGCTCCACAGGCAGGCATTGACGATCATCCGGCGGAAGCCGTCGTTCAACAGGTCTTCCGACGCTCCGTGCGTGGTCGTGAAGACGCGGCCCGGCTTGCCGGACGCGCTCGTATAGGTGCGATACCAGGCGACCGGAACCTGATCGGGCTTTGCGGCCGCGGCCGGCGAATCCGGCGTCATGCCGTCGAGCACCTGACCCTTCGCGAGAACCTGGCTGCCCTCGATCGGATGCGCCGTGTAGCCGCCCGACTGCGCCCACACGTCGTGCACGCCCCGCAGAATCGGATGCTGCGATTGATCGGGCTCCAGAAGCAGACGGGAGCTCTGCTTGTGGTTGGTGCCGTAATGCGAGACCCAGGTCTCGCCGAGGATCTGCCGTCCGAAGCCGCCCTTGTAGTCGTCCCCGTTCTGCCAGTCGTACTTGCGGAACTTCGCGTCGGGCCGCTTGATCTGGAATGAATGCGTCGCCGTGCGCAAGCCCACCACCGGACCTCCGCGATCGAGGTAATCGACGACATGCTGCATCTCGGCGTCGGGGAAATCCTGGAACCTGAGGAAGATAACCAGGAGATCGGCGGTTTTGAGCGCGTCCAGTCCGGCGATGTTCGAGCTGCCGGGCTCGAGCAACCCGGTTTTGGGATCGGTCGTGAAAAACACGGTGCACTTGAATCCGTAGTGCCTGGCCAGGATGCGCGCCAGCGCGGGGAGCGATTCCTCGGACCGGTATTCGTGGTCCCCGGCAAGAAACACGATGTGCTTGCCGCGCCCGGGTCCGGCCGTCCCCTCGTAGACGACCATGTTTGGGCTCTGCGCGGCCGCGGCGGCGGGGAACCAGAGGCATCCGACACACGCCAGGACAGCCAGCGCGTACTTGGTCATACGTGTCCTTTTACCCCATTTCAGGCGAAGTTGGCGAGATACCGGAGTTCGTGCCGTCACAAGCTGAACCGAATCGCACCCGGCGTGTCGGGCAGGCTGAATGATTTGCGCGCAGGTGAGGTAATAACAAACTTAAACGGTAAAGTAAACCGCACCGCGCCTGGATCAAGTCGGCCTGGGCAGCAGGGACAGCACAGCCGCGAGCGATCTGCTGCGCGCCCGGGCCGTCGGTCCGGTTGTGCCGGGTGCTGCCATCGCGGCGGCGCATGCCGAGCGCCGCACCGAGTCAGCGCGACCTCGCTGGGTGTGCGCAGAGGGGTTACGTTGCTCGCCGCACCGAACGCAGCTTCGCGGATTTCGCGCGCGGGTTGGCGCGCTGTTCGGCCGCGGACGCGCGTACGACCTCGCGCGGCACCTCCGAGTAGTGCCCCGCGCGCAGCCCCGCTTCGAGCGCTCTCTTGACGCGACGATCCTCGCCGGAATGAAACGTGATGATTGCGGCGCGCCCGCCGGGACGCAGGCACCAGGGCAGCTCGCGGAGCAGGGCGTCGAGCGTGCCGAGCTCGTCGTTGACGGCGATCCGCAGCGCCTGGAACACGCGGCGCACGGAGAGGTCCGCGTCATCGTCCGCCACCCGCCCCTCGAGCGCCGCCCGTACCGCGTCCGCCAGCGCGCGGGTGGTCGCGAGCGTTCCCCGCTGGGCCGACAACATCGCGGCGATCTCCGCCGCATGAGGTTCGTCCGCATGTGCAACCAGGATCGCGGTCAAGGCCTCGAGCGGCGCGCGGACCAGCCAGTCGGCCGCGGAGAAGCCGCGCTTCGGGTTCATGCGCATGTCGAGCGGGCCGTCGTGCTTGAAGGAGAAGCCGCGCGAGGGGTCGTCGATCTGCATCGACGACACGCCGAGATCGGCCAGGACGAAATCGGCGCCATCGTCCCAGCCGGCCGCAGCGATCGCCGCGGGGAGTCCGGCGAAGTTCGTCCGGCGCACCAGCAGGACCTCGTCGCCGAATCCGAGGCGGCGCAGGCGCGTCTCGGTCTTCGGCAGCTCGATCGGATCCGCGTCGAGCGCGAGCAGGCATCCTCCCGGCGAGAGGCGCTCCAGGAGCCGCTCCGCATGTCCACCCCAGCCGAGCGTCGCGTCAACGCCACGCTGGCCGGGCGCGACGGCCAGCACCTGCAATGTTTCCTCGAGCAGGACCGGCACATGGTGCCCGGCCGGAGTGTGCCCGCGTTCCCGCAGGTGGGCGACAAGGTCCGGATACTGTTCCGGCGCGAGCTCCTTGTACTTCTCGTCAAACCGCCGCGGGTGCGTGCCCCGGTAGCGAGGCCGCCGCTGATGGGGAGGATCGGACATCACCGATGATCACGATACCGCACGGCCGGATGGTCTAACTACGGTGGTTCTTTCGCCTGAAGGCGGAAGCCACAAGAGTTCCATTTGGGCGAGCAGTTCCGAGGCCGAACCCCGAACTCCGAACCCCGAGCCCGTGGCTTCCGCCTTCAGGCGGAAGGATCCGCACATTTCTGCCTCCGACTGGCGCCACCCGTCTAGGTGGCGTAACATCCGGCACAGTTTCCCCGAATACGTGGTGAGTATCCAAATGGCCCGATCGTTCGCGTATGCCGCCGTGCTCCTTCTGGCGATGCCCCGCGTGGCGGGCACGCAACAGCCGCCGGTCTTCCGCGCCGGGGTCGGGCTCGTGACGCTCGACGTCCGGGTGCTGGACAGCGACGGCCGACCCGTCACCGGCCTGACGGAAGACGACTTTGCCGTGGAATTTTCCGGCCGCAAGCAGCCGGTGCGTGTCGTCGAATATGTGGAGTACCCGGGGGCGGGGGCAGTGCCCGAGCTGGTCGATCCGATCGAGCCGGCGGTCCCCGGCAGGCCGCCGGCGCGGCCGGCGCGGATCGGAGGGCGCGCGGTGATGTTGGCGATCGACGACCTGTCCTTGCGGCCGCCACAGGCGCAGGGGTTTGTGGCCGCGGCCCGCCGGCTGATTCTGGGCCTGGGCGGCAACGACAGCGTCCAGGTCGCGACCACGGGGAACCGTGTACCGCGATCCGGCATGTCGCGCGACAAGACGCGCGCGTTGCTGACGCTCAACCTGGTGACTGGAGCCCGCTCGGATCCCGCGGGGGACGGTTCGGGCCAGCGGGTGGGCGCGGGCCCAACGGCGGGCACTGAGGTTGTCCTGTCCTCCGCGGAGGCGCTTGCGATCCAGTCGGGCAACGGGTCGGTCTTCGCGGACGTCACCCAGCGGATCTGCGGCCGGCCGCTCCAGTTGACCGGCGGGATGTCCCCCTCGTGCGGCGTCGCCGTCAAGGGGGAGGCCGCGCAGCAATCGGTCGCCCTTGAGCGTACCCTGAACTCCCAGTTGGAGAGCCTGCTCGACATGATTGCCGCCCTTCGGCTGGAGGCGGCGCCGCGGCTCCTGATCCTGCTGTCCGGGGGCGCGGATACCGACCCGAATCGCGGATCCCAGATCGACGCGCTGCGGTCTGCCGCCGCGGAGGCCGGCGTGCAGGTCCACGTCATTACGTCCGTGCTGATCAACGGGACCGACGCGAGCGATCGCACGGTGGCGCGCTCGCGCATCCGCCGGGACAACGACGATTACTCGCGGCGCGGCCTCGAGTTCGTCGCCGACAAGCTGGATGCGGAGTTGTCCCGGGTCGTCGGCGGCGCCGAACGCGGGATCGATCGGCTGCTGCTTGGCTGGTCCGGCAGCTACCGCGTCGGCGTCGAGCCACCGGCGGCCACCCCTCGCGGCGGCACCGTCCCGGTCGCGATCACCGTTCGCCGTCCGGGCGTCACGGTGAGGGGGCCCCGCTCCATCACCGTGCGCGACGCGCGCGGGTCCACCACGTCGGCCGCGGGCGCGAGCCCCAATTCCACGGCCGCGGCAGCCGCGCCGTCGAGCGAAGCCACGCTCGCCAGGCTCGTGGACGACGGCGGCGCCGAAACTGGTGTGCCGATGGCGGTCGGGGTGTTGTCGAAGAAGGACGAGACCGGTCGCGATGTGCAGGTCGTGACAGTCGAAGTCCCGGCCACGATTGCCGGACCACTGAGCGGCCTCTTTGCGGTAACGGACGAATCGAACCGCCTGATCGCGCGCGGTACGTTGGCCTTCGTCCAGCCCCCCGCGGGAGACGACTACCGCGTGTCGGTCGTGGTGCCGCTCGTGCCCGGCCCGTTCCGCTTGCGGGTTGCCGTCGCCGACCGTACGGGGGCCGTCGGGTCGATGGAGCACGCGGGCACGTCGCGGCTGTCGCGGCTGCGGTCGAGCAGCGTCAGCGACCTGCTTCTCAGCTGGATCGGCGACGATCGCCAGGCACGATTCGTCGCGATGGAGACCGTGCCCGGGCCGGCGCGCACGCTGCAGGCATCGCTCGAATTCTATTCGTCGGCGGATCCCGCAGGCACGACGGTGCGGATGGCGGTCCTGAAGGAGGGAGCGGCCGCGCCGGTCGCCGAAGCGCAAGCCGCGCCGATCAAGACGCCCACGGGATGGAGGGTCGGCGTGAGCGTGCCGCTGGCGTCGCTCGAACCGGGCGTGTACGTCGTGCGCGCCACGGTCAAGGAGGGGACCGATCCTCCGCTGACACTGGCGCGCACCGTCAGGCTGAAGACGCGATGAACCGGATGATTGACGATCAGTGAGTAGTGATCGGTGATCGCCAGCCAGCGCTAGCGCCGCGTCTTGTCGTCCAGGTTCACCGTCAGATCCGCCGCGGTGATCGTGTCTTGCACGCCGTTCGCGGGCACTTCGATCTTCGCCATCCACAACAGCGCGTTCAGCATGATCTTCCGCTGATTGGGGTCGCCCCAATGGGCGTGCGTGTGGCCACCTGTGAATCCGAAGCTCCGGCCGCCGTTCGGCCGCTCGTAGACCCACATCATCGTCTCGGGCTTGCCGCTGTCGGCAACGATGTGCGGGTACGGACCCGGAGGCGATACGTACGGTCCCTTGCGCACTTCGTCGCTCGGCGTGGCCACCAGAATCGGCGTGATCCGCGCCTTCACCGCGGGATCCGTCGTCCAGCGCATATTGAAGTACCACTCGTCGAGCGTGGCGAACGGCTTCACGCCGCGCGTGATCGGATGCGTCGGCAGGTTGTCGAAGGCCGGCTTCCACATCGGATTCACGGAGAAGCGGTCCTCGTAGAAACCGCCAAGCCAGCGGTGCATCGCTTCTCCCGGCGCACCCACCTGAACCTCGACGCCGTAATGCGCAAAGCCGAGGCCCACCCCCTTGGCCGCCAGCGCGTCGAGGACCTTGATGCGGTCCCCCTGGGCGGCGGGGTTGCCGCGCCCTCCGTCCGCGTAGATCAGGATGGCGTCGGCGTTGTCGAGCGCGGCGCTGTCATCCACGGTCTGGCCGTCGACGACCTTCGTGGGCCAGCCATTCGCGTAAACCTGCACGTTGACGCCGGGAACGCCGGCAAGGGCCTTCTGGAACAGCAGCGCGCCGGCATGGAACTCGTGCATCCCCGGCGGGTGGCTCGGCTTACCGGCAATCAGCACGATGCGCTTGTCGGCGCCTGCGACCGAGAAAGAGGTGGCGAACACGGCGGCGAGGACGATGAGGAGTCGCTTCATAGTGGCGACATCCTACCGCTTTTTCACGCGGATGCTAAGGGGGTACGTGCGGCGCGGAGCCCTCAGCAGCATTCGTAGGTGATGCGCTGAAACGGAGCAGGCGTCCTGTGTGCGGTCCCGCCTGGCGCTGTGCCTCGGCCAGCACGACGCCGCACGCGAGACTCGCGCCGCCGGTGAATTTCCTTCGATATTCCGTGGCTTCCGCCTCCGCAGCGTGTGCCCGCACACGGGGTCACCGGAACGTGAACCGCACAGCCGGTACTCCGATTGCACTGAGGCGCTGCGAAGTGCTGTCATTTGATATCGTCGAACGTCATAAAGAGTACCCCCGATCGGTCCGCGTCAAGACCGCACTCCATGGGGAGCTGTCCAGCGCCCAACGGCATATCGAGGCGCTCTCGCGTGCGATGGCGGTGCGCGATCCGCTGACGCATCAGCACTCGCAGCGCGTGCAGTACTACGCGGCCGCCCTGGCGTGGGAGGCGGGACTGTTTCAGAACGGCCGGCTCGACGCGTTGGAGCCGGCCGGCTTGCTCCACGACATCGGCAAGCTCGCAATTCCGGACCGCGTGCTCATGAAACCCGGCCCGTTGACACGCGCGGAGTACGATCAGGTCAAGCAGCACACGGTCATCGGCGCCGACCTTCTCGAGGGCCTCTCGCTGGGAGGATCGCTCGCGCTCATCGTCCGTCATCACCACGAGCATTGGGACGGGGGAGGATACCCGGATGGACTGCGCGGGGAGGCCATTCCGATCGGCGCGCGGGTGCTCGCGATCGCGGACGGCTACGACGCGCTCACCTCCGATCGTCCGTACCGCCGCGCGCTCTCTCACGCGTGCGCCGTGGGGCTGATCCGCGAGGGCCTCGGGACCATGTTCGATCCACGGATCACCGCCGTGTTCCTGCGGATCGAGTGTCGCCTTCGTTGGTCCCGCACCGCGGGCATCGTCACTCAGGCGCAGCCGAGCGGGACCCTGAGTCCGCTCACCGAGGGGCGTGCGGGATGACGACCGTCAGGTCCGCACTTCCGAGCTTCGCGCTGTTGCCGGTCGCCGCGCGCGCCTACGTGGCCGCGGTGATGATCGCCGGCGTAGCGTCGATCGCTCTCGCCGCGCTGCATCTGCGCCTGGAACAGCCGACCCTGTTCGCGGTCCTGCTGGGGCTCGCCGTTGCGACGTCCTCGGCGAAGATCGAGCTGCCGCTCGGCCGCAGCCAGTCGAACCTGTCGTTCTCGCACGCGGTCAACTTCTGGGCGCTGTTCACGCTCGGCCCGGCGGAAACGGTGTGCATCGCGGCCGTCAGCGCCTGGGCGCAGAGCACGCTCCGCGCCGGCGCCCGTAATCCCCTCCACCGGATCATCTTCAACGTCACGTCGCTCGCGGTGACGGTCGGAGTGGCCGGCCTGCCGCTCGGGTACGTGATGGGTGCAGGCGCGCCGGGCATCGCCGCGCTCGTGCGAGCCGCCGCGGTGGTGGCGCCCCTGTACTTCTTCGTGAACACCGGGCTCGTGGCGTGCGCGATCGCGCTCTCGACCCACCAGTCGATCTCGCACGTCTGGCAGCGCAACTTCGTGTGGAGCGCCCCGAGCTACCTGGCGGGCGCCGGGCTGGCCGCGGTCGCGGCGATCGCGTCGGCCCGTGGCTGGTTCGGCTGGCTGGCGCTGCTCGCAGTGCCGCTCTACCTGGTCTTCCGGAGCTATCACCTGATCGTGGCGCGGCTGCGCGAGGAGCAGAATGAGACGCGCCGCGCCATGGACGTGCAGTTCGCCACGATTGAGGCGCTCGCGCTGGCGATCGAAGCCAAGGCGGGTTCAACGCCGGAGCACATCCAGTCGATCCAGCAGTACGCGGGGACGCTCGCTGAAGCGGCCGGCCTCACCGAGGCTGACGTGCAGGCGGTTCGGACCGCGGCGCTGCTGCACGACATCGGCAACATGGCGGTCCCCGAGCACATCCTCTCGAAGCCGGACAAGTTGACGCCTGAGGAATTCGAGCGGGTCAAGATTCACCCGCGGGTGGGAGCGGAGATCCTGCGCAACGTGCCCTTTGGCGCGCCCGTCAGCGAGCTGGTGCTGAGTCATCACGAGCGGTGGGACGGCCTGGGTTACCCGGCAGGGCTCCGCGGCGAGGCGATCCCGATCGGGGCGCGCATCCTCGCAATCGCCGATTGCTACAGCACGCTGCAGACGATCCGTCCATACCGCCCGGCCCGCAGCGCGGCGGAGGCGATCGCCGTGCTGCGCGAGTATGCCGGCACGTCGTTCGACCCGTCGCTCGTCGACCTGCTCGCCGCGCGCCTCGAGACCTCAGAGGCGGTGCCGGTGAACGACGCCCCGAGCCCGAACGACTGGACCGAGGAAGACGGGTCGGTCGCGCTGCAGGACATTGCCGGGACGCATCGCGAAGAGCAGATGCTGTACGACATCGCCCAGGCGCTCGGCTCGAGTCTCTGTGTCCAGGATGCGATGGCGCTGATTCAGGAGAAAGTCAGCCGGCTCGTCCCGTTCGTGACCTGCGCGCTGTTCCTCGGCGACGATCAGGATGGTTACGCCTGCCGCTTCGCGCACGGACCCGGAACCGAGGCGCTGACGAAATGGAGGCCCAGATCCTGGAGCGACATCGCGCTGCGGATGCCTTCGTGCGCGGACGGACGCGCGGCGCACGGGGAGGAGCTGACGTCGCTGCTGCCGTGCCGGCTGACGTTCGACGGGCGGCCGATCGGCGGGCTGGTGCTCTATCACACCGTTCCCGGCTGCTTCACCGACGAACACCGGCGTGTCTTCGGCCGAGTCAGCGAGCAGGCTGCGGCGGTGATCTTCAACTCGACCCGTTTCGAGCAGACCCAGCACGAGTCGCACACCGATTCGCTGACCGGGCTGGCCAACCGGCGCTCGCTCGATCGACAGTTCGAAGCCGGGCTCGAACACGCCGCCCACCACCACGGGTCGATCACCGTCGTCGTGCTCGACCTCGACCGGCTCAAGGAGATCAACGACACCTACGGCCACGAAGCCGGCGACCGCGCGTTGCGTGCGGTCGGTTCGGTGCTGTGGACGGCCGTCCGCAAGAACGATGTGTGCGCGCGCTTCGCAGGCGACGAGTTCGTCGTCCTGCTGCGGGACTGCAGCCCGGAACAGGGGGAGCGGCGCGTGCTGGAATTGCAGAACGCGGTCGGCGCCTATCCGTTCGAGCCGCGTCCGGGGGTCCGGGTTTCGCTCTCGATCAGCGCCGGTCCGGCGCGCTACCCTCTCGACGGCGCCACATTCGAGG
>JBDTSX010000111.1:0-10346 GCA_039930925.1 Acidobacteriota bacterium
ATCGACTATCAGACCGGCAAGATGCGATGGGAACATCCGATCGGCGGCGAAGGCAGCGCCGGCCTTCTGACCACGGAGTCGGGTCTGACCTTCACCGGCGATGCGGCGAACAGCGCGATCGCCCTCCGCACCAGCGACGGCGCGACGCTGTGGCATGCCGCGATCGGCCGCGTCGGCAACTCCCCGATCACCTACGAAATGGACGGCCAGCAATATCTCGTCCTCGGTGGCGGCGGAGTGCTCTACGCGTTCACGCTGCCGTCGAAGCCCTGATTCTCCGCACACGCTCCGTTGCGAGCGGCAGGTGGCCGTGCCTCGGCCCCTGGCCGCACCGGCGACACTCGCGTGACGGCCCCGCTGACCGCCGGTCCCCAGACGCCGCCTAGTCACCCTGGCCGATCCGCGCCGCCATCGTGAGCGCTGGCCATGCCTGCGGCATTACTCTACGCATACATCGCGATTCCGGACGCCGCAGGCGTCACGCCGGACACCGCGTCCACGTCGCCGCGCCCGCGAATCGGGTCCAGCAGCCCCGCACGGCCCCAACGCGCGACGACGAATTCCCCGATGACGTCGCCCATTTCGTAGATCTGCCGGCCGGCGTTGGGATCGGCGTTCAGGTCGGCACGTGACGGAAACGCCCGGCACCAGAGAGTCCAGCGTTCGTGGCGGCGCCAATGCGGGCCGCTGTTCGGGCCCCGTGGACAGACCTCGTCGCCGCGTCGGATGGCCGACATGACTCATCACCGTGTAGGAGCCACGCCGTGCGCGCGTGGCTCGTTGATGATCGCCGGGCTGGCGTGACCGCTCGACACGGCCGCGAGCGATGCGACGCACGCGCCCGCGATCTCGTGGAAGGTCGCGATCACGCTCCAGACACCCAGCCCGATCCCGCGCGCCATCTGATGCAGTTCCACCATGTTGTGTGCGAGGAAGATGAGCACCGAGCCATCATTGGGATCGGCCTGCCACCAACCGCCGTACGCTCCCGGCCAACCGATCGTGCCGACACCGCCGCGGCACTGCAGCGGATCCGCCTTCTCTGGGTCCATCACAACCGACACCCCCATGCCGTAGCCATGGCCCGCAGCGAAGATCGACCGTCCAAACATGCGCGTCGTGGCGCGCTGTTCGGGCGTCAGCTGATTCGAGATCATCATCGCGCGCGTCTCAGCACGCAGCAGTTCCGGGCCGTCCCCGGCCTCACCGATCAGCATGCGGGCGAAGGCCAGATAGTCGTCGAGCGTCGACCAGAGGCCCCCGCTGCCTGACTCGAATGTGGTGCCCTCCGGCCGTTGAGCCAACGCATGCCCCCCGGGCGCCACGGTCAGCGCCGTCAGCCGGCCCTCGCCATCGAACCCACACAGCCCCGCGCAGCGATGGCGCTTCTGCGGCGGGACGGTGAAGACGGTATCGCGCATCCCGAGCGGAGCAAGGACTCGTCGCTGCAACACCGCGCCCAATGGCGCATCGTCCAGGCGCGCGATCAGGAATCCGAGCAGGTCGGTTGAGTGACCGTAATGAAACCCGGCGCCTGGATGATCAATCAATGGCAGCGTCGCCAGGCGGGCGACCCACTCGTCCGGCGTGAGCGGGTTGTCGATCTGCGCGCCGAGCGTCTCCGCGTCGGCGCGCGCGATCGGGCCACGATGAAAATCGCCATACGTCAGGCCGGCGCGATGCGTCAGCAAATCGCGGAACGTGATCGGACGCGTCGCCTCGTCGGTCTGATCAAGTGGACCCTCCGGGTCGCGCAGCACGCCCAGGCGTGCCAGTTCAGGCGCCCACTGTGTGATCGGTTGGTCGAGTTCGAAACGTCCCTCGTCGAGCAGCATCAACGCGGCGACGGTCGTGATCGGTTTGGTCAGGGAGGCGATCCGGAAGATCGTGTCGCGCTCGACCGGCAGGCCAGACGCCAGGTCACGCCGCCCGACCGCTGCGCTCTGAAGAACCGCTCCGTTCCGCCAGACGAGAGCGGCCGCCCCAGCAAGATCTCCGGCCTCGACGGCGGGCCGGATAGCCGCCTCTATCGAATTCTTTGCAGTCATCGCCACTGATTCCTCCTGAAACATGCTTTGTCCGTATTGAAATTATAAAATAAATATACTATTTTATGAAGCATGGCAAGAGGGCATGAAGTGTCGGCCCACCGGAAGCCCAAGGGGGACAAACGGGAACGAACGCGTGCCGCGTTGCTCCGGGCCGCGCGCGCGCTCGTGCGCGAAAGCGGGTACGAGCGGACCACGCTCGAGAAAGTCGCGAAGCGCGCCGGCATGACCACCGGAGCGATCTACGGCAATTTCAAGAACCGCGACGAGCTGTTCGTCGCCCTGGGCCAGACGTACTGGGCCCCGGTTGCGCCGCAGATCGCACCCGGGGCGACATTCGCCGAGGCGATGGACGCACTGGCGAAGGCGACGCTCGCCGCCGTAGACGAACGCGCGCCCGCCGCGATCGGGCGGCTGACCGGACTTGCCTACACGTTGACCAATGCTGAACTGCGCTCGCGGGTGGTGGAGATCACGAAGAGCAGCTACGAGTTCGGCGCCGAGTGGTTGCGCGCGTTCGACCCAGGTGAGTTGCCAATGCCGGCGGAGCATCTGGTGCGCGTGATTCATGCTCTGATCGAGGGATTGGTGATGCAGCGCATTCTCACACCGGAGTTGTGCCCCGAAGAGGTGTTCTACGCGGCGTTCGCCGCCTTCGCGCGTCGCTGACGGCGTTTTCTCCCGCGTTTGCGAACTCCGCAAGAGCCGGTAATCAGTTGATCGGCCGTACGGTCGAACCTGTCCATCCTCGGCAGTTCGCCGGCTACCTGAGCCACGCCGTCGGTTTGCGCAACGAGAGTGCGGCGGGTGTTCGTCTATCCCGGGTCTGTCGGCCCTATGAAACGTACGGTGGAACAAGAGCGTTCCAGAAGTCTCCTGCAATGCCGACTATTAGACGACTGATCGCGCTTGATTGATGGCCGGCGACTCCATAGACTCTGTCTCGCCGCGCATCGACGATGAACGTTTTCGTCCGTCCGGCCCAGAACGGCAACGTCGTCACAGCGGGATACGCCGGTCCGTTCGCGCAGGCATTCGCCGGTGTGCCGAACCAACTCGTCGAAGTTGAAATCGGCTGGTCTGACGAATATCACCACGCGATTGGTTGACACCATGACGTCCCCCAACTCAAACGGAAGCGGCATCGCGCCTGCCTCGCCGGGGAGCGTGCGACCGGAGGCGGCGTTCAACTTCGGGCGGGTGACTCGGCCAAGACTTTCTACTTCGAGCCGGGTGGTGCTCCACAGCGTCCCACCGGGACTCCGACTGCGTGGCGCGGATCCTGGTTCCAGAGCAACGCCACTACCGAGCAGCGGTCGAGCCCGTTGGTGGTTCGACCGCTGCGCGTCGTTCGGGCCGCGGGCCACCGCGCCTGCGACGGCCCGGCAGGCCGACACAGTCGAGAAGGCGGTCACCGCGATCAGCAAATCCTGGAGTGGTCGTGCACGGCGCCGAGGTCAACCGCCGCCACTGCGGAGTGTCACTTCGATGGTGCGGCGAAGCTCGGAGTCAGACGCCCGCCGTCCCCATCCCCATCGCCTTCCCTCTGGAAGCCCAACAACCCGAACGGCGTCGGGAGGGCGCGACGCATTGGCGCCGGATAGGGAACGTCAACACCCTTGATGCTGTGCCAGAGAATGCGGTTGAGCGTATCTTCGTCGATCCGATCGTAGTCGCGGAAGTCCATGCGGGCAGACTGGGCGGCGCCGTAGCCCTGGGGCGCATTCCGTGTCATCAAATCGATCCTGGCGGGAAGCGCAATGAACCCGGACAGATCGGGCGCGGCCATGAACGTGTTCACCATCGGCGGGGCCGCCGCATCGTGCTGCGTCATCGGCGGGAGACCCAGCAAGAGCTCGACGGTGCGGAGCATGCTGACGGTCGAATACATGCTGCTGTCAACCACCTTGCGCCGGGCGTACGGGCTGATCACCAGACCGGCGGTGCGGTGAGAGTCCACGTGATCAGGCCCATTCTGGGCATCGTCCTCGATGATGAAGATCGCGAACGAGCTCCAGACCTTGCTTCTGGTGACGGCTTCGACAATCTTCCCCACTGCGAGGTCGTTCGAGGCGACCTGCGCCTTGGGCGTGTAGGCGCCGGGCGTCGTGCCGCTCGTGTGATTTTCGCCGAGCGACATGAACATGAAGTTGGGGACCGCACCGTCGCGATCCATCTCCTGAAGCTCTTCGACGAAGCGGTCCGCCCGCTGATAGTCACGAGTCCTCGAGGCCTCGGCATCGGCAGGACGCCGCTCCACTTGGGGATCCGTGGGGCTCTGCTCGAAGCGGGTGCTGCGGACCTCGGCGATGCCGCGCCGGTTGCCCATGCCGAACGTCTTCACCGTCAAGCCATGCTGCCGCGCGAGCTCCCAGATATATGGCGTGGACGGGTCCGCAATCCCGCCGCCGGTCTTCAGGTTGCCATGCTTTGAGTAGCTCAGCGTCCAGGCACGCTGGTTGAATTCGGTGACATACGCGGATGTCGTCCACGGCTGCCCGTCCTGGGAGACTTCGCCGCTGCAATAGAGATTGTCGAGCAGCGCGAACTGCTCCGCCAGCGCGTGCTGGTTTGGCGTCACATCGCGGCCGAACAGGGTCAGGCTCGGATCGCCGTTGCCCTGTTTCAGATCTCCGAACACCTGGTCGTAGGTGCGGTTCTCCTTCATGATGAACAGCACGTGCTTGATCGGCGACGGCTCACCCACTTTGGTGGGAATCACCGACTCTCCGCTGGCGCCGGACGTCTCGAGCAGGGCGTCCCGAAAGAGCGCGTTGTCGTAAACCTGTTTGGTATATCCGGCGAGCCGGTCCGCGTCGGGCGCATCGATGAACGAGACCAGACCATTCAACTGGTTGCCGTGATGCTGAAAGCTGATCGCGGGCGCGTTCGGATCGATCGGCCGTTTGACACGCGACGGTCCGGTGCCGGTGCCCTTACCGCTCGCCACGATGATTCGCTTGCCGTCAGCCGACGTGGTCACGAAGGTGGGATACCAGCCCGTGGGCAGGAAGCCGAGCAGCCGGCTCTTGCCGCGGCCCTCGACGTCAATCTCCGCGACCGAGTTGTTGTCGGCGTTGGCGACGTACAGCCTCTTGTCGTCGGGCGACAGGGCCAGCGAATTCGGCGTGCTCCCAGCCGGAGCCTTGACGCTTAGCGCGGTATTGATCACTTCGAGGCGAGACCCGGTCTTCAGATCGAACGAGATCACGTTGTTGGTGTTGCCACAGGACACGAACAGCCGGCCGTCGACCGTGACGACGACGTCGTTCGGATGCGGATCGGTCTGCAGCGTGGCCGTGACCGTTGCGTGGCTCGGATCGCTGACGTCCACGACCGAGACGCTGGCGCCACCGAGGTTGGCCACATACAGCGTCTTGCCGTCCTTCCCGAGGGCAGCCGACAGGGGATGATCGCCGACTTTCAGGCGGGCTACACCGCGCCCGCCGCGGGTTTCGAGGATATACAGATGACCGTCGGAGTTGTTGAGCGCGTAGAGCAGGGATCCGTCGGCGGACAGATCGAGCCAGGAGACCGCGGTGCTGTCCTTCGCTGCGCCAAGGAGCGTGTAGCCCGTGCGTGCTTCCGTCCACCCGTCTTGATCCCAACGGTCGAAGTATTGGATGTCATAACCCGGGTAGCCCGCTCCGGTCGAGACGTAGACACGCCTGCCATCAGGTGTAAAGGCGAGTCCGCTCCAGGCCTGCTCCATCCGGAACGTGGCGACCTCCTTCTCCGTGGCAAGGTCGACGATGTGCAGAGCGTGGCCGGTATAGCCCGTGTTCGTGAAGGCGAAGAATTTGCCGTCTGGAGTCACCTGCCCGCTGAGGATCATGTCGCCGGAGCGCAGCTGCCGGCCGGCCGGGGTCGTCCGCCAGCCGCTGACGAGCATCGCGTTGGCGCCATTCTGGCCCGGCACGGTGACGTCGCGGCCGGAGACAGGGTGCATGATCCGGAAGTTGTCTGCCGCCTTCCAGGTGCCGCCCGCTGCGAGCACGAACAGAACGGTATAAGCGAATCGTCTCATGGGATCTCCTGTTTCAGAGACTGTATCGCATGCCCGTGACGAATTCGTTGCATTTGCGCCGGGTGTTGCCAACCAGGGCAGGAGCGCGATCCCGCGGCGAAGACACGTGATCAGAGGTCAGCTCATTTATGATCGTGGGCAGTCGGGGCCAGGCTCGTTACCGGGGTGTCATTCGATGGATCCAGGCTCCAGCTCGTGTCATGAGTAAAGAAGTCGCGCGCCGGCGGTCGAGGCGCTGGGCGTCACGAAGCGGAACGGCGATCGCACCGCGCTATCCGACGTCGATCCGGTGGTCCGGCCAGGCACTCGCATCTTCCGCCGTCGCCGTCCTCGTGCTCGCGCTCAGCAGCGCCGCCGCGCTGAGCGGCTGTGGCAGCTCCCCGATCACGGCCGCCCGGATCGAGCATGCTGTGGCGCCGACGTTTGCCAACCTGGTCCAGACCCAAGTGACGTGGATGGGGCTTCCGCCACTCGTGGCATCCGAGGTGGCCGCGACGGCTACCTGCCGCAGACCGGGAGGTGAGGGCGCAGGCTCCGGGGACTGGGTATGTAAGGTGATCTGGAAGGGACCAGATGGCCGCTCCATCCGCGATAGCTACGATGTGTTGGTTGGGACCGATGGCTGCTACACGGCGACGGTCGGTTCGGAAACCCTCGGCGGCCCAACGCTGAGGACGGCAGACGGGCGGGACGTCAGGAACCTCCTCTACGCCTTCGACGGCTGCTTCGACACCATGTAACGCGACGTCTCGCGCCCACCCCATCCCGCGTACCCTGCGGCCGTCTCGTGCGACGTCCTCAACACTTTCTCGGCATACCGGCGAGCCGCCCCGCTCGTGTCATCTCATCGTCCTTCGGCCATCCATGGAAGTGTCGAGGGTGGCGGAGATCGCAACTATCTGAGTTGGGGCCTGCGTCTGGTGCATCCAGTCGCGGCAATCAAAACGAGAACCGCACCTGGACCTGTACGTTGCGAGGCGACTGGTATCCCGTCGCCACGCCGAAGCCCGCGTTCTTCGGTTTCGAACGGTCGGTGCTCACGGCCCCGGTTGAGGTCAGGTTCACACCGTTATTCAGAAGACCGGTGGCCGGATCGAACACCGGCGCGGCATTGACCGTCGGAGCGGTCGGGTTGGCCATGGTCAACGTGGTGTTGCGGCTGGTGATGCCGGCCGCATTCGGCGCATTGAACAGATCGGCCCGGATCTGGACGTTCCGGCCACCAGACAGGCGGATGTTGCGCGCGATCGAGAGATCGAGCGCACTCGCGAAACACCCGCGCATGTAGCCGGCGCCGGACTCCAATCCCACGCTGTTGTTGGGCGGCCCCTGGAACGCCGCGGTGTTGAACTGGTTATATCGGTCGCTCGAACACCCCGAGCCCGGATCGCCGGCGATGCGAATGCGCGCCCCATAGTCCGGGGAACCGGTCAGGTTCACGCTCGACCCGCCGCTCTGATAGCTGTAGCCGATCGCGTACGGGCTGCCGGTCGACGCGGTCCAGATGCCCGAGAACTGCCAGTCGTTGATGACATAGCCCAGGGCGCGAAGCGGCGCGCGACTGCTGGTCACATCCGGCAGATCCCACACGAAATTCCCCTTCATCGTGTGGCGGACCGGATCGACCTGGAGGAGATCGTCCGCTTCCGCCTGATCGCTGCGATACGCGACCGAGCCATCGGCATTGTGCTGCAGCCGGGCCGCCGTACTGCCGACGCTCGACAGCCCAATCGTGTCGTTGAAGCCGTAGGACATCCCGTTGCGGAATCGCCGCGTGAACGAGAGCTGCAGCGAGTGGTAGGTGTTCCAACTTCGCGACACATTCTGGGTAATGGCGCTGTAGCCGCGGAATGCGCGCATCAGGTCGGTCGACACCGACGTCGCGCCCGGCGACGTCGGTGTCAGGGTGCCATCCTGATACTGCGGCAGGTACGCGGAGCCAAAATCGACCGCGTTCAGGTTGATTCCTTCGACAATGTTGAAGCCGTGCTGGCCGACGTACTCGACGTCGAGCACCGATGACCAGGGCAGCGCGATCTGGATGCCGGCATTCCACTGCGTCGACGAGGGGAGCGGGCTGTCGTACTCGTAGACGGAGAGCGATGACGGCGCCTCGGTGGCAAGGCCGGCGCCAAGGGTCTGCAACTGTCCGTACCGGAGCGTGACCGTTCGCCTGGCCGGGGGATTCAGCACCTGGGCGAAGACGGCGTTGCCGGATGGCCGATCGAAGAAGAGCCCTGCGCCCCCCCGCAGCACGACGCGCTGGGTGCCGTTCAGGTCGTACGCCATGCCGAACCGCGGCGCGATGCCCAGAGCGGGTTGCTGGTAAGTGGTGATCGGGATCCCCTTGCCGGCCTGAACCAGGCCGTTGATCGGGTCGCCGCTGTTCGGCACGATCGTGCTGATCGCGAGCGTGCTGTTCGGCCCGAGGAACTGTCCGTTCAGAGGATTCATCGCCTGGCGATTGGTACCGGAGCACGGATACACGCCGTTGGCGCACCCCGCGACATAGAGCGTCGGCGCAGCCGATTGGCTCCACTGGTCGACGAAGAAATTGGACGCCTGGCCGAGCGCGTCGTACTGCGGTGTCTGATGCACGAGACGGACCCCATAGTCGATGGTCGTGCGCGCATTCACCTTCCAGTTGTCCTGCGCGTACCCTTCGGTGTTGTAGTAGATGTACTTGCCCTCGACCCCCTTCGAGCCCTGCGCATACGAGCTGAAGCAGCCGGTCGCGGCATTCGAGAAGCCGAAGGACGTGTCGCACGGATTGGTGCCCACCGTGTCCTGCTGGAAGTTCAAGCTCGGGCCGCCGGCCGCGCCGCCCTGGACCTGCTGCTTGTTGCTGTACTGGTTGTAGAAGCCGGTCTTGAAGGTGTGCCGGCCGAGCACCTTCGTCAGGCTGATCGACACGTCGAGGCTGGAGGCCGTGTTCTGGCTGGGAAATCCGATGTTCGGCGGCGCGTTCGCCACGCGGTTGCCCCAGGCGAAGCTCGGTGGCAGAAGCACTCGCGTGCCGTCCCACATCGACGATCCGCTTCGGTTCAGGAGTGAATAGATGAAGTACCGGTCGTCAATCACGTTCGCGTCGGGAAAGATGAACGGGATGTCGCCGAGGCCGGTGTTGTTGCGGTTCGCATTGGGCGTCACCGGGAATGCGTTGCAGAACTGGGGCCCGCCGCCGCCACCGACGCCGAAACAGCCGCCCTGGTAGGCCATGCTGTGGCCGGTCGTGCCTTCGAGAAAGAGCGTCGGCGAGATCGTGTAGTTCACCGACGCGGCGATGAGTGCGACATGCGGGCTCACCATCGTGGTGTCGTTCCACCCCGGAATCGACCCCTGCTGCACCTGCTGGCGCTGCGTGAATCCTGCGTACTTGAAGCTGGTGCGGAACTTTGATGCGGGCTGATAGTCGAACCGCATCGCCGGCTGGTAGCTGAGAATGCTTTCCGATGGTCGGGTGATTTCGAAGTTGTACGGCTGCCCTGGCGCGAGATTGGGCATCGGCCACGTTTTGAGGATGTTCAGCCCCGTCTGGTACAGCTGTCCGGAGGGCACGCGTCCGAGCACCCCGCCGTCCGCGAAGCACGCCGCCTGGCTCGTCGCCGAGCAGGTCCCGGTGACCAGCGGGTTCTTGATGTAGGGATACGGGTTGCCGTTGTTGTCGGTGGTCTGCGAAAAGTCTCCCTGACGCTCGAGCGCCGTCGGGACGCGAAACCTGACGACGTTGTTGCCGCCGGTGCGGGGTTCGAATTCCTGGGTGTAGAAGAAGAACAACTTGTTCGCACCGCCGGGCCTTCCGACCGGACCGCCGATCGAGTAGCCCCAGTCGCGCTGCCGAAGCACGGTCTTCGGATCCCCGTTCAGCAGGTTCGTCCGGCTGTTGGCGTTCCAGTCCGAATTGCGTTCAACGTCGTACACCGATCCGCGAAACCGGTTCGAGCCGCTCTTGGTCACCGCGGTAATCTGCAAGCCGCTCGAGCGTCCGAACTCGGCCTGGTAGTTCGAGACGAGCACCTTGACTTCCGCGATCGACTCGACGTTGAGGTCGATGATCGCCCGGTTGCTGCCCGTGTCCATGGTCGAGACGCCGTCCATCTGGACGTTCGTGTCACCCCCGCCCGTCGAAGCGCGGTCGCCGATCCGGGACGTGCCGGTGACGCCCGGCGCGAGGGAGGCCAGCTGCGTGAACGAGCGGCCCAGAAGCGGCAGGTTCTGCACCGCCTCGGTATCGACGGTGAACGAGCGCTCGCCGGAATTGGACTGGACCA
>JBDTSX010000112.1:0-10339 GCA_039930925.1 Acidobacteriota bacterium
CGCGCAGGTCACCACCATCAAGGGCGGGGCGCGCGCGGTGGACTTCGATCGCGCCGGCGGGTTTTCGATCGACTCGGTCAGCAAGTCCGGCACCTCGCACTTTGCCGGTCAGCTCAGTTACCAGTTGCAGAACGCCGACATGTCCGCCAAGCCGATCGGAACCTCGCGCTACGAGCAGGATCGCAAATGGATCGAGACGAGCGCCGGCGGGCCGGTCCTGCGGGACCGCCTCTACTTCTATGGTTCCTACTACCGCCCGGAGAACGCGCGGCAGAACCAGGCCAACCTGTACGGCGCGCTTCCGGAATATGAGAGCACGCGCAACGAAGGCTTTGGCAAGCTGACGCTCACGCCGACGCACTCGATCCTGATCAACGGCAGCTACCGCGATTCGAAACGCGAGGACAAGAGCGACGTGTTCGCGTCGGATTCATCCGCCACCACCGGAACGGGCAGCGAGGTCCGGCAGAAGATCGGCACGATCGATGGGTCGTGGGTGATCAACGCCCGCAGCCACGCGACCTTCAAGTACACGCACTTCGCCAACCTCTCGCTCGGGCGGCCGGACAACATTGCCGACGTGTCGGTCAACACCGCGCTCGGCACCCGGATCGACATCGCCAACCTCGATCGGCTTGGCCGTTTGACCGTCCCGAACCCGGTGAGCGGCGCGACCGACTTCAACGCCTTCGTCCAGCCGCTGATCGACCGATACGGATACGTCAAGAACGGCGCCCACGTCGGCGGCGGCACGGTTGGTCTCGGCAGCGAATTCAATGACCAGGACTTTTTCCGGAACTCCGGGCAGGTCGGCTACAACCTCCTGCTCGGCACGGGCGTCAGCCACGAGCTGCATTTCGGGTTCCAGGCCTACACGGACTCGGAGGACCTGACCCGCACCTCGAATGGCTGGGGACTGATCAGCGTGCCGGGCGGCCGCCTCGCGCCTCCGCCAGGCACGACCCAGCCGGCCTTCTACACGGCGCGGTTCCAGCAGCAGACCGGCGGCTTCGCGGCGCCGATCGTGTCCTCCTACACGTCACGCAGCCTCGAGGTCAACGACACCATCCGCTGGCACGACTGGACCTTCGACGCCGGCGTCCTCGCGAGCCGCGACACGCTCTTCGGGCAGGGGCTGCGCGAGGATGCGTCGGCGCTCTCCGGGTTTACTTCCGCACCGGGCAACAAATACCAGATGTACCAGATCCCGTTCAGCAAGATGGTCCAGCCGCGGGTTGGCACCACCTGGGCCTACGATCCAAGCGGAACGATCTTCGCCAGCTACGCGCGCTACAATCCTGCGGCGAGCTCCCTGCCCCGCGCCGCATCGTGGGACCGTAACCTGATCGGCACGTTCATCGACGCGCAGTTCGACAGGAACGGCATGCTCTTCGCCACATCCTCGGTCAACTCCTCCTCCGGCAAGCTGTTCGTGGACGACCTGACGCCGCGCGCCGTGGACGAGGTGCTCTTCGGCACATCCCGTCAGCTCACCAATCGCTGGAGCGCGCGCCTCTACGGACGGTACCGTGAAGGCAGCCACTTCTGGGAGGACACGAACAACAACGCGCGGGTCGCGTTCAACCCGCCGGCCGACATCCCGCACGATTTGTACATTCCGGATCTCACCGCGAAGCTCGCCCAGATCGGCAGCGGCTCCACCTACGTCATCGCCGAGCTCGATGGCGCGTATACGAAGTATTACGAAGCCAACATCGAGTCGGAATGGCGCGGCAGCCGGAGCTTCGTGCGCGGCTCGTACACCTACAGCCACTACTACGGCAACTTCGACCAGGACAACTCGTCGATCGGCAACGACGACAACATCTTCATCGGCTCGTCGAACATCGGCGACGGCGCCGGACGCCAGCTCTGGAACAACAAGGACGGCGATCTCCGGGGGGACCGTCCGCAGATGGTCAAGCTGTATGGCTATTACATGCTGCCGTGGAAAGCGACCGCGGGAGCCTTTGCCGTCGCGCAATCAGGACAGCCCTGGGAAGCGTGGAGCTATGAGCCGTACATCGCCCTGACGACCAGCACGAGCGACACCGCGCGCTATGCGGAGCCGGCCGGCTCCCGCCGGGCGCCGTCACACTGGCAGCTGGACCTCAACTACACGCAGAATTTCCGGCTCGCGCCGCGGCTGAACCTGCAGATCGCGTCGGATCTGTTCAACGTCTTCGACCGCCAGACCGGATACAACTATCAACCGAGCGTGCACAGTTCCCTGTTCGGCCAGCCGCGCAGCTACTTCGATCCGCGCCGTGTCCAGGTCGCCGCACGCTTGCAGTTCTGACCGCGGGGAGGGCTGAAGTCTTAGGGCTCAAGGCAGGTTGGGCTCAAGGCCTTTAGTCGCTACAGGCCCTAAATTAAGCCCTGCCACCGGCGGTTCATGGCGTCCTGCGCTCCTGGAACAGTCGTTCCCGTGCAATCAGCTCGCGCGTCGTCGAATCGGCGCGCTGACGCGCCCGCGCGATCCGCGCCGCGCGATCCGGTTCATTCAAGAGCACGCTCACCTGGGCTCGCTTGAAGAGCGCCATCGGGTACTCCGGATGTGACGGCGCGACACGATCGAGCGCCGCTCGCGCATCGTCGAACCGGCGCGCTGCCAGATACAGGACGCCCAGCTCGAGATCGTGCGCGAACGCCTCGCGCTGCATCGACCGCGCGCGCTCGAACGACTCGATCGCCGCCGGCGTCGCCTGCGCCTCCATCGCCAGCTGCCCCAGCCTGACGAGCTCGGCCCCCGTTGGCGTCCGGATCGCGTAGACCTTCTGCCGCAGCGCCACCGCGTCCGCAACGCGTCCCTGCCGCTCCCGCAGTGTTGCCAGCGCCTCGACCGCCGGCAGCCGCTCCGGCGTATCCGCGACGACGCGCTCGAGCAGAGGGACCGCGCGCTGCCAGTCCTTGCCGCGCGCGTAGTGGAGCGCCAGGTAAGTCGTCACATCCGGCGAGCGCGGGGCGAGCGCGGCCGCCTTCGCGAACGCGGCGAGTGCCTCCGCGTCCTGTCCGAGCGCCGAGTGCGCGGTCGCGAGGCGGAGCGTGGCATCGAGATTGTACGGATCGGCGGCGAGAATCCGCCGCAGCAGCGGGATCACGTCAGCGTAGCGCTCGGCGACGAACAGTCCCGATGCCTGGTCGAGCAGCTCGAAGAGCGGCGTCATGTCGGCCGGACGCGGCGCCTCTTTTCTGACGACTGGAGCCGACCTCGCTCCGACATAGCCGAGGCTGGCGAGCCGCTGGCGCGCGTCGTCGCTGAGCGCGTCAGGCGCACGCGCCTCGCCCGGGGACGGCACCGGATACTCCTCCAGCGCCTGACGCACCGGCTGCGGCAGGTCGGCGCCGGACCCGAGGTCGTGCGCTTCCGACGGATCGGTCGTGACGTCGTAGACCTCGACCTTCCCGGCCAGGATCGCCTTGCGCCGTCCGCCAACGCTCATCGTCTGCGGCTGCCAGCCGTATTCGAGGAACGGCTTCATCGCCTCCGCGAGGACGACTTCGGTTTCCACCCCTCGCAAGCTGTCGGTGGACTGCAGCCCGGCCCAGTCGAGCAGCGTGTGATAGATCCGCCGCGTGCTGACCGGAGTGTCGCTGACGCCGGGGGTGACGCCCGGCCCAACCAGCGCGAGCGGCACGTGGACGGTGGCCTGGTAGAGGAGCGCTCCGTGCTGCGCCTCGCCGTGTTCGCCGAGCCCTTCGCCGTGGTCGGCGGCAATGACCATGGCGATCGGTCCTTTCACCTGGCGTTCGAACACGTCCACCAGACGCCCGAGCTGCGCGTCCATGGCCGCGACTTCGCCGAGATACGGGTGGCCCCGATGCTCGCCGCGAAATGGTTCGGGCGGCTCATACGGCGCGTGCGGATCGTTGTAGTGGACCCACAGGAACAGCGGCCCGGCAGGCGCCCCTTGGAGCTGCGCCACGGCTCGGTCCGTCGTCTCCACAGCGGATCGTTCAGCGCGCCCCGCAGGCGCCTCGTCGTCGTACACGTCGAACCCCCGCGCCAGGCCGAAACGCCGCGCGAGCACGAAGGAGGAGACGAACGCGGAGGTGTGATAGCCCGCCTGCTTGAGCCGCTCCGCGATCAGCGGATGTGTGGGCGACAGATAGCGCGCGTTCTCGTGCACGCCATGCCCGGCGGGATAGAGTCCCGTCATCATCGAGACGTGTGAAGGCAGCGTCTCGGGAACCGCGGCGTACGCCTGGCGGAACCGTCGTCCGCGTGCCGCGATCGCGTTGAACGCCGGCGTCGTAATGCCGGCCGCCTCGGGGCCGATGGCGTCGGCGCGCGTGGTGTCCAGGGTGACGAGCAGAATCGATGGACGCACCGCCTCGCTCGCCGCCTGACGCGCGATCGTGTCGCGACGTCCGCATCCCACGCTGAGGGCCGCGACCAGGAAGATTGCGGCCACATGCCACCCGCGGATGCGCGTACGCTTCACAAGCCTGATCATATCGTGCGCCGATCGTGCGATCATCCGTAGCGCCCTGCAACCTTCTATCCCGTCGGCCTCGGCCGGACGCAGCAACGGACCGCGTGAACAATCACTTCACCTACCCCAAGGCGCGGCAAGCCGCTGTCGCAGACGATTACCACGGGACCCGAGTCGAGGATCCGTACCGCTGGCTCGAGGATGCCGGCAGTCCGGAGACGATCGCCTGGGTGGATGCGCAAAATGCGCTGACCCGGTCGATGCTGGACGGGCCTGTTCGCGACGGCCTGGTGTCGCGGCTGACGGCGCTGTACGACTATCCCCGCACCGGGGTCCCGTTCCAGCGCGGCGGCCGATACTTCTACACGCACAACGCCGGCCTCCAGGATCAGCCGGTGCTCTACGTGCAGGCGGGGTTGCACGGCGCGCGGCGCGTCCTCCTCGACCCCAATCTGCTGAGCGCGGCCGGACCGCCTGGCGCCGATGGTCCGGTCGCTCTGACGGCTGTGTCTGTCAACGACGACGGGACACTCGCGGCCTGCGGACTCTCGACGAGCGGCAGCGATCGCCAGGAGATCCGTATCCGCGACGTCGCCACCGGTGTCGACCGTGGTGATCGTCTCCGGTGGGCGAAGTTTGTCAGCATCGCCTGGGAAAAAGACGGCCTCGGCTTCTATTACACGCGATTCCCGGAGCCAGGCACGGTGCCGCCCGAAGACGAGAACTACTTCAACATCGTCTGCCACCATCGCCTCGGCGAGCCGCAGGATCACGACACGCTCGTCTTCGCGCGCCCCGGGGAACGGGAGACGGTCTTCCACGTCGAGATCAGCGACGACGACCGATGGCTGGTGATTACCGCGTTCAAGGGGGCCAGCGACAAGAGCGAGACGTGGCTGCTCGATCGGCATTCGCCGGCAGCGCCGCCGCGGCCGCTCTTCACCGGGTACGCAGCCGCATCGGCGTTCATCGACGCGGTCGAAGGGCAGTTGTTCTTTCGCACCGACGATGGCGCTCCGCGCGGGCGAATCGTGCGCGTGGATCCGTTGCGGCCGTCGGAGGTCCCGGTTGAAATCCTGCCGCAGACCGCGGACAAGTTGTCGTCCGCGTCGATCGCCCACGGCCTGCTCGTGACCTCGTACTTGCGGAACGCCAGCCATCAGGTGCTGCTGTTCGCGCTCTCAGGGGCCGCGGTGGGCGCGGTCGCGCTTCCAGAGCTCGGCTCCGTCTCCGGAATCAGCGGCCGTCCCGGCGATGGCGAAATCCTGATCGGGTTCACGTCCTTCGTGCATCCCCCGGCGAACTACCGTTACGACTTCGCGCGCGCCGCACTCGAGCCGTTCGGGATGCAGGAGCCACGGGTCGATCCCGATCACTACGAGACGACGCAAGTCTGGTATCCGTCGAAAGACGGGACCAAGATCTCGATGTTCCTGGTGCATCGGACAGGACTGCAAAAGGATGGCAAGCGGCCGGTTCTGCTGAGCGGGTATGGCGGGTTCAACATCAGCCTGACCCCGGCCTTCGATCCCGCGAACTTCGTGCTCCTCGATCAGGGCGGGATCTATGCGGTCGCAAACCTGCGCGGCGGGGGGGAATACGGCGAGGAGTGGCACGAGGCGGGCATGTTCGGCCGCAAGCAGAATGTCTTCGACGACTTCATCGCCGCGGCGGAATGGTTCACGCGCGCCGGCTACTCGTGCCCGCAGCAGATCGCGATTGAGGGGGGCAGCAACGGCGGCCTGCTCACCGCGGCGGTCATGGTGCAGCGTCCGGAGCTGTTCGGCGCGGTGGTCTGCCGCGTGCCGGTCGCCGACATGTTGCGCTATCACCTCTTCACCGTCGGCCGCTTCTGGATTTCCGAATACGGCTCCGCCGATGATCCGGCGCAGTTTCCTTTCCTGCACGAATATTCCCCGCTCCACAACGTGCGGGAGGGCGCGGAGTATCCGGCCACCTTGATCATGACCGCCGACACGGACGATCGTGTCTCCCCCGGCATGGCCAAGAAGCTGGCCGCCCGGCTTCAGGCGGCCGATAACGGAGCCACGCCGGTCCTCATCAGGGTCGAAACCAACGCGGGACACGGCGCGGGAAAGCCGGTGTCGAAGCTGATCGGCGAGGACGCGGACATCTTCACGTTCCTGTTCAAGTATCTGGACGTCGAATAGGTCCGTTGGTGGCGTCCGGCTTCAGCCGGACGATTGTCGCGCCGGACGATGTAGTCGTGGCGTCCGGCTTCAGCCGGACGATTGTCGCGTCAACCCGATCAGCACAAGAGCGCCGAGGCCAACTCCGATGCGGACGCAAATCGCGCCTCGGGCCGCGGACTGAGCGCGCGGAGGATCACGGCCGCCGCCGCCGATGGCAGGGTGGACTGCCTCTCGAAGGGGTTCACGGGTGCTCCCTTCAGCATCGCGCCGAGGAGCGCCGGCATCGACGGCCCGTCGTATGGCAGCGTCCCGGTCGCCATCTCGTATGCGAGCACGCCGATCGTGAACACGTCGGATCGCACGTCGGCGGTCTGCCCGGTCATCAGTTCGGGAGCGACATAGCGCAGCTCCTGGTCGGCGAGCCCGAGGCCGCGCAGCGTCTGCTCCTGAAGCGTGGCGAGGAGGTCCTGCGCCTGCCAGATTCCCGCGGTGGAGATCATCAGCCGCTCGCTTGGGTCCCCGTCGAGCGGCTCCCCTGACTCCGCACGATCATCGCGCGCGATCCGCATGATCTCGGGCGTCAGCCCGGCCAGCAGGCCGCCGCGGTCGAGCAGCGCCCGCGCCGCCTCGAGCAGTTGCGCGAGGAGCGGCCGAAGCCGGAGCCATGGCAGCGGGCCGCTCGAGGCCATCAGCTCGCGAAGGCTCGGGCCCTCGATGAAGTCGGTCACGACGTAGACCAGGTCCCCTTCTTCGCCGTAGTCCCGGACCTGGAGGATCGATGGATGGGCCAGCTGCAGCGTTCGCGCCTCGCGCAGAAATCGCGCGCGCACTCCCTCCCAGTTCCGCTGCCCGCCGCTTCTGACCATCCGTATTGCCACCGGGTGACCCAGCGCCCGGTGAACGCCGCGGTAGACCTCGCTGCCAAGCCGACCCGGGCCGATCCGCGCGCCAATCTCGTAGGTCGCAAGCAGTGCGCTGCCGGCGGACGCGCGCCCGGCCGGCAGGCCGGCGCCGGCGGCGATCGCGGCGCCGAAGTGCGCAATGGTGGGCCACCGATCGGCGGGGTCCTTGGCGAGTGCGCGTTCGACCACCACGCCCAGCCACGCCGGGATGTCGGCGCGTATCGCGTCGAGATCCGGCACCGGTGACGACAGGTGGCCGGTCACCATCTCGAACATGTCGCGCCCCTGGAACGGCAGGCGTCCGGCCAGCATCTCGAAGACGACCACGCCGAGGCTGTAGACATCTGACGCGGGGCCGACGGTTCGCCCGCTCAGTTGCTCAGGGGACGCGTACTCCACGGTCCCGAGGAACTGACCGGCGCCGGTCAGACGGGTCTCGTCGGTTTCGGTCGCGTCGGTCGCGTCGCGAATGTTCGCGATCCCGAAGTCAACGATCTTGTAGACCTGTTCGCCACTCGAGAAATCGTGGCGCACGATATTGGCCGGCTTCAGGTCTCGGTGGACGATGCCGCTCGCGTGTGCCATCTGGAGCGCATTGCAGAGCTGCGGCAGGATGCGTTGGATGTCCGCGGCGTCGAGGTGGCCGCGCGCGGCGATCTCGTCCTTCAGGCTGGGACCGCTCAGCAGTTCCATCACCAGGAAGGGCGTGCCGGAGGCATCGATGTCGAAATCGAAGATGGAGACGATGGCGGGGTGACGCAGGCGCGCCGAGGCACGGCTCTCGCGCATGAAGCGCTCGCGGACCGCCGGCTCATTGGGATCCGCGCGAATCACCTTGATCGCCACTTCGTCGAGCAGAAGCGTGCGCCGGGCGCGATACACGGCTCCCATCCCCCCCGACGCCATGAGCGACACGATCTCGTAGCGGCCCTCTAAGAGATCGCCCGGAGATAACACGGGCTCATTTAATCACAACCGTTGCGGCGGCTGCGGGTGGCCGCGCCGAGCCGCTGGCCGCGATCGGGATGAGCACTCCCACGGCGGCCGAGCGATGGCTGTCGGGTTCGCACCGAACCCACCAGCCGCTCAATCGCTCAGCGTTGGATGCGCGCCGATCCGCCGCGCGCGAACGCCCGCACCTGGTCCAGGGTCGCCATCGTCGTATCCCCCGGAAACGTCGCGACCAGCGCGCCGTGTGCCCACCCCAGCTTGACGGCATCGTCGGGGCTCTCTCCGTTGAGCAGCCCGTAGATCAGGCCGGAGGCAAAGCCGTCTCCCCCGCCGACGCGGTCGTAGACTTCCAGATCGCAGGTCGGCGCGATGTGCGTTTCACCATTGATCGATGCGACGGCCCCCCATCGGTGCCGGTTGGTCGAGTGGACCTCGCGCAGCGTCGTGGCGACGACCTTGATTTTGGGATAGCGCTCGACCACGCGATCGATCATGCCGACGAACGCGCTGGGATCGAGCGAGGATTTCGCCGCCGTGACCTCCGGCCCCCGGATGCCGAGGCCCTTCTGGAGATCCTCCTCGTTGCCGACCAGCACGTCCACGTGCTCGACGATGCGGCCGAGGACGGAGATGGCGCGCTCGTGGCCGCCCGAAGCGCCCCAGAGCTTCTCGCGGTAATTGAGGTCGAACGAAACCACCGCGCCGGCGCGTTTCGCGGCCTGCATCGCTTCGATGATGAGCTCGGCGGCGGTCTCGGAGAGGGAGGCGAAGATGCCGCCGCTGTGGAACCAGCGGACGCCTCGGCCGAAGATGGCGTTCCAGTCGAAGTCCCCCGGTGTCAGCCGCGCGGCGGCCTCGTTGCTGCGGTTGTAGAACACCACCGGGCCGCGCACGCCGTGGCCGCGATCGCTGTAGACCGTCGCCATGTTCGGGCCCCAGGCGCCGTCGTGCTTGAACATCTTGTAGAAGGGGGTGACGCCCATCGCCCGCACCTGCCCGGCGATCAGCTCCCCGATCGGATACTCGACCATCGCGGACGCGATGCCGGTCCGCATCCCGAAGCAGTCGGCCAGGTTCGCGGCGGTGTTGAATTCGCCGCCGCTGACGTGAATCGAGCAGGTGGTCGCTTTCCGAAATGGGACCGCCCCGGGATCGAGCCGGTGGATCAGGGCTCCAAGTGACAAAAAGTCCAGCGCACCGCTGTCGGGAACGTTGAGAGGCGTGGTCATGATAGAGAAATTATGCGGCCGCTCGATGCGCTGTCAAGAGAGGCCGGCGGAACCTGCGGCCGGCCGCGGCGGACGATGACATCGAGCGCAACGTTGGAGAGGGAGGATCAGCCATGGGTCTGGAGCGCCAGAACTTTGCCAGCGGCACGCCGTGGGAGGCCATTGTCGGCTACTCGCGTGCGGTTCGGGTGGGCAGTCAGGTGTGGCCACGGAGAGGTCTTCGGCGCGATTCGCCCGGCCACGTCGATGGTGGAAGTGTGCGCGCTGATCGATCCCGCGATGCTGGTCGAGATCGAGGCCGAGGCGATCGCAGGCGCGGCGTGAGACGCGGTGGGGACCACTGGAACGCACAACCTACCGGAATATCCCCTTGATCCGCTTCCCGAGGTTCGACAGCAAGCCGTCGAACGCGCGCCTGACGCGCTCCTTCACCGTGCCCTTGTGGATCGGGCACAGCCGCGAAGGGATGTCGTCATCGGCTTTGAAGTACTCGGTGTAAACCGGGCATCCTTCGACCGGGCGAAGATACGAGACACGGCACAGGGGCTCTTCGACGAGCCCCGAGGGCACCGCGAACTCGAGCGGCACGCGGCGGCGCGAGGCGCGGCGCATGAAGTCGCTCCAGATCGGCAGCGCGTAGCGCGCGCCATATGCCTCCTTGGCGATCG
>JBDTSX010000113.1:0-10241 GCA_039930925.1 Acidobacteriota bacterium
CGACGCAGGGCTGCGACGTCGATCTCGTCCTCATCTCGACGGAAGGCAAGAAGGCGATCGACGTCCTTCACGTCACGAAGGAAAGCCGCAAGCTTGGCGACACCGACCAGGCAGCTCTCAAAGAGCGGTTACAACGGGTTCTGGAGGCAGGTCATGAAACTGATTAAGAGCATCGTCCGCCCGAATAAGGTGGACGACGTCCGCGATGCGCTCGAGAAGCTGAGTATCTCGGGCATGACGGTCACCGAAGTGCGGGGCCACGGCCGCCAGAAGGGGCATACGGCGATTTATCGCGGCAAGGAATACAACGTCAGCCTGTTGCCGAAGGTCGAAATCGAGCTGGTGGTTCCGGACACGGTGGTGGAGGAAGTGATCCAGGCGATCATCGCCGCGGCGCGGACCGGGGAGATCGGCGACGGGCGGGTCTTCGTGATGCCGGTGGACTACGGCTACAACATCCGAAGCGGCGAGCGCGACATGGCGTGACGACAGCTCCGAGCGGTTTCAACGTCATGGGGAAAGCAACTGTTCCAGGCGAGAAGGATCGCCGGTTCATGGTGTGTGCGGTGTGGCGGTGAGGTTCTCGAACGCGGCGCGCAGGGGACGAGGCGGCTGGTTCATCGGCGGGGGAAAATGGCCTGGAAGTTCTTTATCAGCGCGTCGATTCTGGCCACCGGGCTGTTGATCAAGGCTGGTGCGCCGCTCGTGCCGATCGCGATCGGGATCGCAGCGGCGGCGTTGCTGACCTGGAGGAATCAACGCCATGGGTAAGCGCCGGCTCCTCTGGATCGCGGGTGCATGCGTGCTGCTCCTCGAATCGCGGGCCTTCGCTGCAGGGACGGAGTCCGGGCCAGCGGATCCGATTGCCAGCCTGGTGCTGGCGCTGGCCTTGATTCTGGTGGCGGCCAAGGTCGGTGCTCACTTCGCGGTGCGCATCGGTCAACCGCCGGTGCTCGGAGAACTGCTCGCCGGGGTCGTGCTCGGAAATCTCACGCTCGTCGGCTATTCGGGACTGGACGGGCTCAAGACGGACGCCGCGGTCGACATGCTCTCGCGGCTGGGCATCATCCTGTTGCTGTTCCAGGTCGCGCTCGAATCGACAGTTGGTCAGATGCTGAAGGTCGGGCTGTCGGCGTGCGTGGTCGCGACGCTCGGCGTGATCGGGCCGTTCCTACTCGGGTGGGGCGTGGGTGCGTGGCTCCTGCCTGACGCCACTGTCTATGCTCACATCTTCCTCGGCGCCGCGCTGACCGCGACAAGCGTGGGGATCACGGCCCGGGTGCTCAAGGATCTCGGGCAGTCTCAGAGTGACGAGGCCAGGATTATCCTCGGCGCCGCGGTGATCGACGACGTGCAGGGGCTGATTATCCTCGCCGTCGTGACCGGAATCATCGCGGCGGCCAACAGCGGGGCCGCGCTGTCCTACCAGGCGATTGGCTTCGTGGTCGGCAAGGCGACGGTGTTCCTGGTTGGGTCGCTGGTGCTCGGCGTGTATCTGTCACCGCGGCTGTTCCTGCTCGCGTCGAAGCTCGAGGCGCGCGGCGTGCTGCTGGCGTTCGGGCTGGCGTTCTGTTTCCTGCAGGCGTGGCTGGCCAGCGCCATCGGCCTGGCGCCGATCGTCGGCGCGTTCGCCGCCGGGCTGGTGCTCGAGGACCTGCATTACCAGGACTTTGTGAGCCGCGGCGAGCACACGCTGGACCAGCTGGTGGAACCGATCGCGTCGTTCCTCGTGCCCGTGTTTTTCGTCGTGATGGGAGCACGGACCGACCTGCACGCGTTCGCCCAGCCTGGGGTGCTCGGGCTCGCAGCCGCGCTGACCGCTGCGGCGATCGCCGGCAAGCAGTTATGCGCGCTCGGCGTGGTCGGCAAAGGCGTCGACCGGCTGTCGGTCGGTGTGGGGATGATCCCGAGGGGCGAAGTCGGGCTGATCTTCGCCAACATCGGCCTGACTCTCATGGTCGGCGGGCGTCCGGTCATCGATCAGAGCGTGTTCGCGGCGGTCGTGGTCATGGTGATCACGACCACCGTGATCACCCCCCCCGCGCTCAAGTGGAGCTTCGGCCGATCCCGGTCACGACGGACCGGTGACGGTGCGCTGCGGTACGCGGGACACCGCACCGACGCGTAGCCGGTGCGGTGTCCTTGGTCAGCGTCGGGTGCGAGTGCCCACCGTAGTCGACCAGCACGGTTGAGAAGGCTTTATCGCGACGCCATCGGCCCGGCGTCGCGCTGGCGGGAAAAATCACAGCGCATCCTGGAGGCAGCTAGATGAAGTTGATCAAGAGTATCGTGCGCCCAAACAAAGTGGACGACGTCCGTGAGGCGCTCGAGAAGCTGAGCATCTCGGGGATGACCGTCACCGAGGTGCGGGGCCACGGGCGGCAGAAAGGCCACACCGCGATTTATCGCGGCAAGGAATACAACGTCAGCCTGTTGCCGAAGGTCGAAATCGAGCTGGTGGTTCCGGACACCGTGGTGGAGGACGTCATTCAGGCGATCATCGCCGCGGCGCGGACCGGAGAGATCGGCGACGGGCGGGTCTTCGTGATGCCGGTCGACTACGGCTACAACATCCGCACCGGCGAGCGCGACATGGCCTAGAGGCCGCCATCGATCCGGCCGCTGCCGAGACCGATGACGCATGCCGGAGTTGACGGCAGGAGAGATCGACGGGCCGTCACCGGTGATCGGCGCATGGAGAACGAGAAAACAGTGGGTCACCGCGCACCCGTCCGGAACGCCGGCGTCTTGGCGGCGATCGTCATGACTCGGTCGGTGCTCGAACGGTGCATCCGGCGATCGGTACGGCCGCGCGGTCGCGGCCGCGCCGTCCCGGCTGGACGACCGGGCCCGAACCCATGGGGCCGATGGTGAAAAAGCTCTCCGCCGGCCTGCTCGTCGTGCTGGTGCTCCTGGCCTCTACGGCGCCGTTCCAGACCTGCGACCTCGGTGAACTGGCGGCCGCCGGCGGGGTGATCGACTACACCGCGGTGGGAACGACGCTGCCGGCTCTGCCCACGACGCGTCTGGCGGCCCCATTCGGCGAGATTTGCCATATGCTCGGCGGCGCGCTGGCGGGAAAAGCCGCGGCGCATTCTGGAGACAGCTAAATGAAATTGATCAAGAGTATCGTGCGCCCGAACAAGGTCGACGACGTTCGCGACGCGCTCGAGAAGCTGAGTATCTCGGGGATGACCGTCACGGAGGTTCGGGGCCACGGGCGGCAGAAAGGCCACACCGCGATTTACCGAGGCAAGGAATACAACGTCAGCCTGCTGCCGAAGGTGGAGATCGAACTGGTGGTGCCGGATACCGTGGTCGACGAAGTCATCCAGGCAATCATCGCGGCGGCGAGGACCGGGGAGATCGGCGACGGCCGGGTGTTCGTGCTGCCGGTCGACTACGGCTACAACATTCGGACCGGCGAGCGCGACATGAGTTAGCCGCTCATCGCTGCACGACTGACGAATCGCCGGACATTTTCTTTTTCGGAGGACGACATGAACCCAGCCGACACTGCATGGATGTTAGTTTCAACTGCGCTCGTACTGCTGATGACGCCGGCGCTGGCCTTTTTCTACGGTGGTCTCGTACGTTCCAAGAACGTGCTGAACACGATGATGATGAGTTTCGTCGCGCTCGGCTTCGTCGCCGTGCTGTGGGCGGTGATCGGATACTCGCTCGCGTTCGGCATCGGCAATGACTGGATCGGCGACACCGCCAACGTGTGGCTGCGCGGAGTGGGCCTCGACGCGGCGCCGCGCTCCCCGAACATCCCGCACCTGCTCTACATGTGCTATCAGGCGACCTTTGCGATCATCACCGCGGCGCTGATCTCGGGCGCGATCGTCGAGCGGATGCGCTTCTCCGCCTACGTCACCTTCATCAGCCTCTGGTGCCTGACCGTGTATGCGCCGGTCGCCCACTGGGTCTGGGGCGGCGGCTGGCTGTCGAAGCTGGGCGCGCTCGATTTCGCCGGCGGCACCGTCGTTCACGTGAATGCCGGCGTGGCCGCACTGGTCGCCGCCATTCTGGTCGGGAAACGCCGCGACTATCCGTCCTCGGGCCTGCTGCCGCACAACGTGCCGTTTACGCTGCTCGGCGCCGGACTGCTGTGGTTCGGCTGGTTCGGATTCAACGCCGGCAGCGCGCTCGCGGCCAGCCCCTCCGCCGCGCTGGCCTTCGCGACCACGATGCTCGCGCCCGCCGGCACGCTGGTCGTCTGGACCGCCCTCGACATGATCCGGCAGAAGAAGTCCACCGCGGTCGGCGCCGCGACCGGGATCGTCGTCGGCCTCGTCGCGATCACGCCGGCGGCCGGCTTCGTCGGACCGATGAGCGCCATCGCCCTGGGCGCGCTCGCCGCTTTCCCGAGCTACTTCGCACTCCTGTGGCGCGCGCAGACGAAGCTGGACGACTCGCTCGACGTCGTCGCGGCGCACGGTGTCGGCGGCACGGTCGGCGCCCTGCTGACCGGAGTCTTTGCGCAGAAAGCGCTGAACGGTGTCGCCGACGGCCTGCTGTTCGGCAATCCGCGGCAGCTGTGGATTCAGGCGGTCGCGGTGATGGCGGCGATTGTCTACAGCGGGGTGATGAGCTTCGTGCTGCTGAAACTGGTCGGACTGGTGATTCCGCTGCGCGCCGACGAGGATGCCGAGACGGTCGGCCTCGACGTCAGCCAGCACGGCGAGGAAGCCTACATCCACGAGGGGGGCGCCGGCGCGTCCATGGCGCACATGAGCCGGGCCGAGGGCGACTCGCGCGCGATGGCGACCAAGCCGCTTACGGCATAGCGCCGCGTCGCGGACGGTTCGAGGGTCTCGAGTTGCAGCGGGCCGGGCGATCCAGGATCGCCCGGCCCTCTGCACGTGGCTCGGGTCCAGCGGCGCCGCGACGGAAGACGTTGCGTAGCCTCCCGCGTCAGCCGGACGACCGTCGTGTCGGAAATTGTTCGGGCTACGCGTAGGAAGAGGCGCCGGCGTTACGACCGGCGCGTTCGGCCGTGATCCGATCGAGGTAGCCGCTGTGGCGGAATGCCTCCATCGGTTCGGGCGGCAGCCCTTTCGATTCGCGCCATTCTCTGATCACGGGACGCACGTCCGTGGCAAAGGCGTCCTGCAGCACCGATTCCGCTTCGACCAGTTCCGCCGCGTCCTGCGCGGCAGCCAGCCGCTGATAGTCCACGAGCGCCGCCTTGGCATAGAGCGCCTGCGCGACGGTGACGGTCTGAATCATCGCCTCGATCTTGCCCTTGAGATTGTGGCTTTGATCGATCATGAAGGCGATGTCGGCGCGGCAGTTCTTCTCCCACTCGAAGAACAGGATCTCATGGAAGATGCGGAACACCTGGTAGGGATCGATTGAGCCCAGTGTCAGGTCGTCGTCGGCGTAACGCCGGTCGTTGAAGTGGAAGCCGCCGAGCATCCCTTCGGCCAGCAGCCACGAGACGATCTGCTCGATGTTCTGGGACAGGTAATGATGGCCGGTGTCGACGAGCACACGCGCGCGAGGTCCGGCGGCGCGGCCGAGCAGCAGCGCCATGCCCCAGTCGGCGATGTCGGTGTGGTAGAAGGCCGGCTCGAACGGTTTGTACTCGACGAGGAGACGCTGATCGCCATCGAGCGCATCGTGCAGCGTCCGCAATCCCTCTTCGAACCACTGCTTCCGGCGGCGGATATTGGCGGTGCCGGGGTAGTTGGAGCCGTCCGCAAACCACATCGAGAGGTCCCGGCTGCCGACCCCCCGCGCGATCTCGACGCTGTCGAGCGCGTGCTGCAGCGCGGCGCGGCGCACGCCCGCGTCGGGGTTGCCGAACGATCCGTGCTTGTAGCACTGATCCTGGAACAGGTTCGGATTGATCGAGCCCGGACCGATCCCGTATCGCTCGCTCAGCCTGGCGACCTCGGGAACGCTGTTGAGCCCGTCCGAAAAATCCCAGAGCACGTGCAACGCGAGGGTCGGACAGATGCCGGTCAGCGCGTGCACATGGCCGGCGTCGCTGAATTTCTCCTCGAGGCTGGCCGCAGCCGCCGGCTGGAAGAACTTGCCGAAGCGCGTACCGGTATTCGCGAACCCCCAGGAGGGGATTTCGATCCGGAATCCATCGAGCGCCGTGAACACGCGTTGCGTCTGTTGTGCATCCATGAGCCACGCAGAGTCTGAGGCCCCGGCTGACGCGTGTCAAATCGAGCATCGCCACTCGGTGTGGACGCCGTGGATGGAGTGCGCGCGGGAGAGGGTTGAGAGTGATTCTTCCGCCCGAAGGCGCAAGCCACGAGTTGGAGTGGCGGAAAAGTTGCTCAGGCAGAGCCAACTTGTGGAGCTGGAACTCGTGGCTTCCGCCTTCAGGCGGACGATCCGGTTTCAGGAGGGAACATTCGACGGCGTGATAAATCCGTGGCACCTCTCCTGGAGAGCCCGCCCTGTCGTAAGATCCGGGAGCCGCTGTCGGACAGCTGCGGAGGGTGAGCAAATAGCATGAGCATCGGCCCTGGCGTCACTCCCGATCCCTCGCCGCCTCCACCTGGACCCTCGCGGTACCGGTGGGTGACGATGGCGCAGGTCGGCCTGCTGCTGATCGCGGTGACCCTGGTCGCGTATGTCGGCTTCCAGGTCACGCGCCCGAAACCGTCACCCCTGCGGGTCGGGCCCCGGTCCGCGCCGGGCACAGGCGGCGGTGGCCGTGGGCAGGGTGGCTGGGGCATGCGCGGGATGCCGCAGCCGGAGCGCAAGATCGTCAAGGCCTACGACACCAATGGCGACCATCGGCTCGACAGCCGCGAGCGGGCCGTCGCGCGGGAGGCGCTCGGAACGCAGCGCCCCGGAGGGTTTGGCGGACGCGGCCGCTTCGGCGGCGGCGGGATGAATAGCGTTCCCGGCGAGCCCGGGATGCACCTCGCCCCCGCCGATGTGCGCTCGTATCCGACCGCGCCGGTCTACGATCAGTCGGCCCTGCGCACCATCTTCCTGAAATTCGAGAGCGCCGACTGGGAGCAGGAGCTGGCCGCTTTCTACGGGACCGATGTGGACGTGCCGGCGACCGCCACCCTGGACGGCAAGATCTACAAGGAGGTCGGCGTTCACTTTCGCGGGAACTCCTCGTATCGCATGGTCCCCGAGGGGCTGAAGCATTCGCTCAACGTCTCGTTCGACTTCGCGAATCCGGATCAGCATCTGGGCGGCTACCGGACGCTGAACCTGTTGAACGCCAACGGCGATCCGACGTTCGTCCGCACTCTCCTCTACAGCGAGATCGCGCGGCACTACCTCGCCGTCCCGCTCACGAACTACATCCGCGTGGTCATCAACGGCGAGAGTTGGGGCATCTACGTCAACCAGCAGCAATTCAACAAGGACTTCCTGCGCGACTGGTTCAAGACGGAAACCGGTGCGCGCTGGAAGGTGCCCGGCAGCCCACGCGGCCGCGGCGGCCTCGAGTATCTCGGCGACGACGCGTCGCAGTACAAGGGCGTCTACGAGATCAAGACCAAGGACGATCCGGCGGCCTGGGCCGCGCTCGTCAACCTGTGCCGCCTGCTGAATCAAACCCCGCCGGCCAAACTCGAAGCCGCACTGGCGCCCGTGCTCGATCTCGACGCCACGCTGAAGTTTCTCGCCCTCGACAACGTGCTGGTCAATAGCGACGGCTACTGGACCCGTGCGAGCGACTACGCCATCTACCTCGACGATCGCGGGAAGTTCCACATCCTCCCGCTCGACTTCAACGAGGCGTTCGAAGCCACCGAGGGTGGAAGGCGCGGCTTCGGACCGCCCGGGCTGGCGGCCGGCGCCGATCTCGATCCGCTGGTCGGGCTCGACGACCGCGCCAAGCCGCTCCGTTCCAAATTGCTGGCGGTGCCGGCGCTGCGCCAGCGCTATCTGGCCGACGTGCGCCAGATTGCCACCGAATGGCTCGACTGGAACAAAGTGGGGCCGCTCGTCGCCCGGTGGCAGGCCTTGATCGAATCAGACGTCAGGGTCGATGGGCGCAAGCTATATAGCACCGCGGCGTTCACGGCGAACGTCGGGGCGCGTGCCGAGGATGGCGGACCGGCGCCGGAGGGAACGCTGCGAGGGTTCATCGAGCGCCGGCGCGCGTCTCTGTTGAAGTGAAGGGCACCGGAGGTCCGGCTGAAGCCGGACCCCTCGCGACCACGAGTCGCCTCAAAGACGGTGATTCCGCGCTGATCAAGGTCCGGCTCGGGCCTGCTGCGGCGCGAGGCCCCGACCCGTCAGGTGCCGCTGCGTAAATGACGCACGATCAGCTCGTGGACGTCCACTGATGCGATCTGCGTGGACGGCACCATGTGCTTCTGGCGGCTGATGAACACCGGCCCCTCTTCATCCCACATCGTCTGGCGGCCATGCGACCCCTTGACGAGCGAGGCGTCGAGCGGGATCACGTCGAGAAGCGAGCGGAGCCCGGCCTTGCGTTTGGCGAGCTTCCAGCCGACGGTCAGCGCGGGGATGCGAATCGACGGATCGAGGAACAGCTCCACCGGGTCGTAGCCCGGCTTGCGATGAATCTCGACGGTGCGCGCGAAGTCCGGCGCGCGACGGTCATCCATCCAGTAGTAGTACGTGAACCAGGCGTGCTTTTCCGCGACCGCGATCAGATCGCCGGCGCGGGCGTGCGCCACGTAGTACGCGCCCTTCTCCGCCGTGCCCAGCACGGTTTCGACTCCGGGCGTCCGCTCGATGATCCCCCGCACCTCGTTGATCCGCCCGGTGTCGTTGACGTAGATGTGCGCCACCTGATGGTCCGCGACCGCGAAGGCCACGCTGGCCCCGGGATCAATCATCTCGAGGCCGAGCTCCTCGCGGAACGCCAGCATGCCGTGCTCGCGCAGCACCCGGTTGAGATGCACCGGCGTGGACACATCAACGAGGCCGTACTCCGACAGCACGATGACGTTGGCGCCGCGCGATTCGTAGTGCGTGATCAGGTCCGCGCAGATCGCGTCCACCTGCCGCAGGTCGGCGGCGGCGGCCGGATCGGACGGACCGACGCGCTGGAGGTTGTAGTCCAGGTGGGGGAGGTAGATCAGTGTCAGCGTCGGGTTGAACTGCTGCTCGACGTGCTTGGCGGCGTCGGCAATCCACTGCGTCGATCGGATCCCGGCCCGTGGTCCCCAGAACTCGAACAAGGGGAACTGTCCGAGCGCCGATTGCAGGTGATCGCGAAGGCCGGACGGCTTGGTGTAGATGTCTGGAATCTTGCGCCCGTCGGCCAGGTAGATCGGCCGCGGCGTGACCGAGTACTCCGCGGTGGAGTACATGTTGTACCACCAGAACAGCTTGGCGCAGGTGAACGACGAGTCGGACGCCCGCGCCGTCTCCCAGATCTTGGGCGCGTGCACGAGCATGTTCGACTGCTTCCAGAACCGCACCTCGGCGTCCTCGCGCGCGTACCAGCCGTTGCCGACGATGCCATGCGTTTCGGGATAGCGTCCGGTCAGGTAGTCCGCCTGCGCCGTGCAGGTCACTGCGGGAAACGCGGACTTGATTCGCGCGACGGCCGCGTCGCGGGTCCACTCGGTCAGCCCCGGCATCGATGCGCCGAGCATCGAGGGGGTCAGTCCGACGACGTTGAGGACGACGGTCTTTTGCATGCCTCAGTCGAGCCGGGGAGGAGGAAAGGGGCCAAAGTTCTGGAGGACCCACTCGTACTCGCGGCCGATCGAATCGAGCAGGTCGATCTTGAGCCCCGCCGGCAGCACCTCCCACGTATACGTCTCGATCTCGAAGTGCCGCGTGAACCGGGTCCGCGCCCCGATGCCCAGAATCGTCCGGACGTATTCCTGCGTGGACCCCAGGCCGTCGTAATCCGCGGTGAAGAGCGGCACGTGAAAGTGAATCCGCCACTCCGCGCCCGGCATCGCGGCCGCTCCGGCGATCGCCTCGTCCAGATCCGCGAAGTGATGCAGGCCGCCGTGCTGGCGGACGATCACCTGATGCAGGTATGTCGAATCGGCAAAAGTTCGCAGCCGCCCGAGGAGCCCGGCCGTCTTCACCGGATCGTCTGAAAACGTGACCCGCAGGGCCGAGCTGAGTTGCACGCGGCCGACCTGGATGCCGGCGCGGCGGAGCCGGTGCAGCGCTTCCGCCGGATCCTCGTACTCGACCGCGAAGTGGCAGCAGTCGAAGCAGGCGCGCACGTGGTCGCGCAGGTGATCGCGCGCCGCGTCCGCGTCGCAGCCCACTGCCGCGGCCAGCAGCGGAGCCCCGGCAGGCAGCAGCCG
>JBDTSX010000114.1:0-10213 GCA_039930925.1 Acidobacteriota bacterium
AACCAGACGATCTCGTAAATCAACGCGGCGCATCCGCTGCCGACAAACAGCAGCAGCAACACCGGCAGTAGGCGGCGCGGGCTCATTCAGGTACACCTCTCCAGTTGCAAATCCTGCGGATCCTATCACGCGGAAATGGCAATTCGAGCCGGGGACTTGAGGCAAAAGTATGACTGCGGGACAATGCACGGATGCCCGAGCTTCAGAGGGACCGAGCCCGGCTGCAGTACCTGCGGCGGGGCCGTGGACCGGCCGTGCTGTTGATCCAGGGGAGCGGCGTGCCGGCGCGAGGATGGCAGCCGCAGATCGAGGGCCTGGCCGATCGCTTCGATCTGATCGCGTTCGACAATCCGGGGATCGGCGGCAGCACGTTCACGGGACCGTCGCCGACGATCGAGTCGATGGCCGCCGACGCACTGGCGATCACCGACGCCGAAGAGTGCGAGCGCTTTCACGTGGTCGGGCACTCGATGGGCGGGTTGATTGCGCAGCAGATCGCCCTGACCGCCCCGGAACGGGTTCGCAGTCTGGCCCTGCTGTGCACGTTCGCGCGCGGTCCGCAGGCGGCGCGCCTGTCGCTCGCGATGGTGGTGACCGCGCTGCGGATCTACGTCGGCACCCGGCCGATGCGCCGGCAGGCGTTCACCGAGCTCGTGATGCCGGCGCCATATCTCGCCTCGGTGGATCGAGCGGCGCTCGGGCGGCAGCTGAGCGATCTGTTCGAACGCGACCTGGCGAATCAGCCGGCGATCGCGATGACCCAGCTGAAGGCGATGGCGAAGTACGACGCGTTCGGCCGGCTCGCGTCGCTCGGATCGATTCCCACCCTCGTCGCCGCCGCTGCCTACGACCGGATCGCCCTGCCGGCGTACGGCCGCGAGCTCGCCGCGGCGATCCCGGGCGCGCGCTACATCGAGCTCGCCGACGGCGGTCACGCGGTGACGATTCAGTGTGCCGAGCAGATCAACGCGCTGCTGGCGGAGCACTTCTCGAGCGTTGAGGCTGCGCAGACGTCCGGGCTGAAGTCGGGCGCCACCGAGTGTTGACGGCCTTCGCTTGACGTCCGGCTGAAGCCGGACGCCACCGGTCGATTGCGGCCCTCGCGTGGCGTCCGGCTTCAGCCGGCCGACTGCGCGGCCTCGCGTGGCGTCCGGCTTCAGCCGGACGATGGGGACGGATCAGTAGGTTACCCGCACGCGGTACTTCAGCACTGCCGTCCCGTCCGCCGGCACCGGCACCGTGAATTGCGCCGCCCATGCGGCGGATTTCTTCCACCCGTAGGACGAGCGCAGCATCTGCCACGTACCGCCAATCGGCTCGTTGACCTCGACCGTCACCGGTGTGGTCTTGTGGTTGCGGAGAGTGACTTCGTACTCGATCTCGTACACCGACGAGGCGATCTTCTGGAAGTCGATCTGGTTGCGCTCGCAGATCACGTCGAAGGCATTGCCGATCTTGAGCTTGACGGTCTCGTCCTTGGGGGTGTGGTCGATGCGGTCCTCGCCGACAAACTGCACGCCTCCTCTGGAGTCCGCCTGATACACCCGCACGGTGCCCGAGGGCATCGGCATGCCCAGCCCGGTCTTCTGCTCATTGCGGAACTGGTAGTAGACCTGGACGACATCCTTGATCGGCGCGCCCGGGTGCGAGGCATTGCGGTAGTAGAACTCCTGGCCGTCCACGACATACCGTTTGTCAACCGGCACACCGGTTCCCGACAACATGCTCACCTGCTTGGTTTCGCTGTTGTTGATCGTCGTCTTCCGCGCCAGGGTGTAGAGGTGGTAATCCGAGAACGCCTCCTGCTCCATCCGCCGCGGGGCTTCGGCGGCCATGCTCTTGGCCCGGTCCATCCGCATATCGTCGATCGACTGCCGCACGCGATTGAGGTCGCCGGCGACCAGCTGCAGCGACGCATTGCGGAACGACGTCCCGCTGCCGTTGCTGAGCGTCACCCAGCCATCGAGGTCGCCCAGCTTGTCGTCGCGGCCGACGGTGAGCACGTAGTCCGCGTTCCATGCGAGCTTCCCGGCCAGGTAGGAGGCCTCGACCCGGTGACGCGCGGCGCCGGTGTTCTCGAGCGTCCAGATCAGGGTCGGGTGCGTATACAGGTTGCCGGGCAGCTCCGGGAAGCGGATATGGTCGGCGCCCAGGCCGGTGACGATCTGCCCCGCCACCTGCCACACCGGTCCGTTGTTGTAGCTGAGGAGCCGCGCCTGCACGTCCTCCTCGGTGGTCGTGCCGTTGACGGTCCGTCGCTGCACGAGCGTGACCTCGCGGCCCACGTACTTCCGGAGCAGCTTCTCCGGCTCGAGCAGGTCGTACTCGTAGTTCTGCTCGAGGACACTCAGTCGCGAGGGCTCCGTCAGCGAGCGAAAGTGCACCGTCGCGGGATTGACGGTTGCGGCGATGTCCATGAACTGAAGCTCGTGCTCGCCTGGCGCGAGCTGGATGTTCCGGACATCGCGCACGAGCGCAATGTCCGAGTTGTACACCGTCAGCGAGAGCTCCGTCTGATCGTCGAGCGTCGTCGTCTGGACCGCTCCCTGCGTCCCCTGCGGTGGCGGCGGAGCGGCTTGCCCCTCGGCGTGGAGCGCCGGACGGCCCGCGGAGACCGCGACGGCTGCGGGAACGGGATTCCGGGAAAGAGACGTCATGCCGGCGACGGTCAGCACGGCAAGACACACTGGTGCACGCATGGTAGCTCCTTGATAAGTGACCCGGACCCGGATCGAGTCCGGCATGAGATCCGCGATCCACGCGAACACGCGGATGGATGCGCCGTTCGGATCGGCCGGCCCGGCGGCCGGCCCCGGCCATCGCTGTCTACTGGTAGAACGGAGCCGCGGATTATTCTTGCGCGGGGGACCAGGTGAGGCCGCCGTCGGCGGTCGAGAATCGACGGCCATCGGTCGCGGTCACGGTGGCGAGGTTGGCGTCAGTGGCGCGGACGGAGACGAGGTCGACTCCTGCCGGAAAGGGGCGGATCCGCCAGCTCGCGCCGTCGCTCGAGAGGAGCACGGTGCCGGCGCGTCCGACCAGCCAGCACACCATCGGTGATGAAGACCACCCGGCGGCAATCGGCGCGGTCGTGCCCGTCTGCTGCGCCGTCCAGGTCGTGCCACCGTCGGTGGACCGTTGCACAATCCCGGTTCGGTCAAAGCGCCAGCGGACCGCCGGGTCGGGAGACATGATGTCGAAGAGTCCGGCAGCGCCGGCCGCCCGCGCCGCGAAGCCGGCCACCGGCACCGCGACGGATTCGTTCAGGGCGCTCACACTGACGGCGGACTTGTCGGCGGCCGCCGGCGGGGGCGCTGCGGCCGTAGCCGGCGGTGGCGCCGCGGCCGGCGCCGGCGGTAGTCCGGCGACTCCGCCGATCGCCGCGGGGGCAGATGCGGGCGGCGGAGCCTGTTGCACCGCCCGCCCGGTCGACTCCGACGGGGACACCGCGCCGCGCGAAGCCAAGGAGTCGAGGGACCTGGCATCCTTGAGATCATCGCGACGACTCTCGCTCTTCTGCCGGTCCATGCCGCCGGCTGCCGACGACGTGCGGCCCGGTTGCGTTTTGGAGTCGCGGGGCTCGTTTCGAGCGGTCGTCTTTCGTTGCTCGGCACTCGCGTCGGCCTCGACTGGCCGCGGCGCCTCTGTCTGCCTCGGAATTTGAATCTCTTCGATGTCCCGCTGTGCCAGCGTGGCCAGAACGGGCGGGTCCGTCTGCCGGGGGACGGCGATCCACAGTGCGAGCGCCGCCACCGCGGTGAGCGGAACCAGCCAGCGGACCATTGAAAGCTGCGCCCACCAGACCTGGCGCGGCCGCTCCGGCTCGATGCGCGCCATCGACGACAGGATCGCCTGGCAACGCGAACAGGCGGCCGCGTGCGACTCGGCCACAGCGCGTTCCTCGGGCGTCAGCGTGCCCTCGCTCCACGCCGCGAACACGTCCGTCTCGAGGCAGGCATCCGCCGGCAGCTCCGCCCCGAGCCCGGGGAGGCTCTGCCGCAGCAACCGATCGATGGCGTCGCGCTCGCTCTTCACCGGACCCTCATGATATAGAACGGCCCGACGCCGGTTCCTTGCGGGCGATATCGCTCAGGTCGAGCGGACCCGCGGTTTCCATCGCATATTCGAAGGAACGGCTGATCTGTTCGGCGTCGAGCCCTCCTTCGTTCCGAAGATACCGTTCAATCTCGGCTCGAATCCCGCGGCGGGTGCGCGCGAGCTGGCGCGACGCGGTCGCCTCATGCTCCCCCAGCACGCGACCGGTCTGCGCCAGTGACAACTCCTGGGCGTAATAGCAGGCGAGCCGCAACCGATCGCGTGGCGCCAGCACCGAGATCGCCAGACGCAGCGCGCGCTGAACCAGGGCCAGATACCGAGGGCGATCCGGGTCGGACGGAGGCGGCGCGGGACTGACGAGCGCGACCGCCGCGTCATCGTCCGGCAGCGGATCCAGGCGCCGGCGGGTGCGGATCGCGTCCACGTGGCGCTGCGCGAGAACCGCACGCAGCCAGGTCGCAAGACTGCTGCGCCCGTGGAAGTATCGGAAGAGGGATCGTCGAACCCCTTCCGGCGCGGTCGTGCCGTACAGGTCCGCGTAGAGCGAGTCCGCCAGCTCGCGCGCCGCGCCGCCGCGATCGAGCGCATCAGCCGCCCGATACAGCCCCGGCCGATGCTGGCGGATGAAGTGGTCCCAGGCAGCGTCGTGCCCCTCCGCGCAGGCACACGCCAGCGCGAGGTCGTCGAGGTGCAGCCCTTCCAGATATCGCCGGAGGCTGGCCGCGGCCCCGGGCGCGCGCTCTGCGGAGGCCTGGAGGGCCGCTGCGAATCGCGACGGTGTCACCGCCCATCGCGCCGCATTCGCCTGCCGGTACAAGCGCTCCGCCAGTTCCTGAGAGATGCGCTCCACGTCTGTTCGGCTGCCTCGGCGCAGTGTAGCAGAGGGGTGGGAGGCTTCGCTGCGCGGGCACGGGAGCCGGGATGCGGGATCCGGGATCCGGGGTCCGGGGTCCGGGATCCGGGGTCCGGGGTCCGGGATCCGGGGTCCGAGGTCAGTGATCAGTCATCGCTGCGCGTCCCGCGTCCAGATCGTTCCAGTTCAGGATCGCGTTGAAGCCGAGAAAGAAGTTTCCCTGCGTCTGCCATCGCCAGTACGGCCGGTTCGCAAACATCACGACGTGTCCCTTGCCGATCGGCGCATCGATCGCCACGGCGCGTCCGGTCAGCGCCTCGCCGCCAATCAGGATCCCGGACAGCAAGAGGTCGTCGGGACTCGTCGGAAATGCCAGCAGCACGCGCGGCGCGTTCGGGTCCGGCGCACCGCCCGCGCCTCGCTGACCGCCACCACGTCCCCCTGCCGCGCCTCCCGGTGCGGGGGCCGGCCCGTCGAGCGTCGCGAGTCTCGGCCTGGTCGCATTCGGCTGCAGGTTCGCCGCCGGCGGCACGCTCGACGACGCGGCGGCGCGGGCGGGTCCAACCCGCATCACCGGCGCCTGGTTGAAATAGACGGCCAGCGCGTTCTGGTCGTATCCATACAGCACGGGGCTGGCCTTGTCGCGCAGCACCGTCTTCAGGACCGAGCCCCGGACGTAGAGATTGTCCGGCGTTTCGATGGTGATGCCGGGCGTCAGCTGGTACTCCGGGAACATCGTCGAGGTCGCCCCCTCGGTGACGAGCAGGCCACCCTGGTCCACGAATTTATAGAGCTCCATCAGCCCCTCGATGCCGATCGAGCCGCGCATGTCCTCGGTCGAGTCGATCGCGCCGACATTCGGCAGGTCGGCGGTCTTCTTGTACGGGCGTGGGTCGTTGCCTTGCACGCCGCCGGTGACGAGTCCGGTCCCCCCCTGCCCGGCATGCGGAAAGACGATCACGTCGTACGTCGCGCGCAGGTTGCCCTCGCGAAGCTTCGGGGCCGCAAAATACGTGTACGGCACCTTGAAGGTATCGAAGGCCAGCCGCACCCACCCTTCGTCCTGCGTGCTCGTCCAGGTGTGTACGTAGCCGATCCGCGGCAGGTCGAGATCGTGCATCGGCACGGCCGGCGGCGCCTCGAACGCCCAGGCCGAGAGCCCCAGGCCCTTGATCGACGCCTCGATCGCGGAACGGTCGGCCGTGGACAGGTCGCTCAGCACGAACGCCCCCGGTGCGAAGCGGTGCCCGCCCGCCTCGAACGCCTGCTCCGCCGCCGACATCTTCACACTCGCGTGCTGGAACCGGAACGTGACCAGCGTGTTCTCGGTGGTGTGATCGACGACGAGCGTGCGCCCGGTTCCGGTGAGGGTCCCGGCGATCCGGAAGTCGTCGCCGGCAAGCACCATCGGCTTGTCGAGGATGGCCTTGTCGTCGATCCGCGCCGCGGTCACATTGCGCACGAGCGGAATCGCCCAGCCCGTATCGTCGTAGGGCCGCGGATTGTCAGGGACGTAGAACTGGGTTCCGAGAAGCGTCTCGACAATCGCGTTGTAGGGCTGATCCATCCGCACGATGTAGTCGCCGGCCGCGACCTGCGTGGAGCCGACACTAAAGGGGGACGAGGCCGTGTGAACCTCGGCCCCCTCCCGTCGAATCAGGTTCATCAGCTCCGCCGCTTCGACCGGCCGCCGCTGCCTGGCCGGAACGACGTAGGCATAGGGGGCCTGCGTCCGTCCGCGCTCGATGGTGTGCTTGTTCTTGAGGTAGTAGTTCTCGAGAAACGAATCCTTGTTCCTGGCCACCGAGTTCAGCGCGATGAGCAGCGCGCTCTCCTGCAGGTTGACGTTATTGCGCGGCCCCCAGACCATGTCCGGCGGGGTCGGGCTGGGGCGATACCACTCGCGGCTCTGCTCCACCGGCAGCGGCCGGTTCGCCGCGCCAAAGCTCTGGGTCTCGTAAAAACGGCCGATCGAATTGTGGGTGACGCCGATCCAGAACATGTAGTTGGGGACCCATCCATCGTAGTAGTTGTAGGTCCAGACGCCCGGTACGCCCCGCTTGGTCATCTCCAGGATCTCGGTCTGGGCCAGCAGCCACCATTCATTGATCTGGATGGGATCGACGATCGCGTTGTAGGGGCCGGTGCCGGTGGAGGTGTAGAGCAGCGTGACCGACTCGTGCAGATCGTGCCAGACGGTCGGATGCCAATCGAGAAAGGTCTTCAGCATCACCTGGGTCAGCCGCAGGCCCACCCCGATGCCGTCCCGATTGTTGTCGTGCTGGACGTACTTGCCCCAGTAGACCATCGACGGCGATGGCAGCCCCTTCTGCTGCGCGATGAAATTGTCGACCTGCTTCTCGCGTCCGTCCACTTCGCTGGCGGGCGTGAAGACCAGAATGATGTTGTTGCGGATGGTCTGGATGAACGGGGTCTCTTCGACGGCGAGCCGGTAGGCCAGCTCCATCAGCATCTCCGGGCTGCCGGTTTCGGGCGAGTGGATGCTGCCGGACACGAAGTAGATGGGCTTGCCGGCCGCGATCAGCTCCTTCGCGCGGCCGTCGCTCAATTTGCGCGGATCGGTCAGCTGCGCCGTGATCTGACGGTACGTGCCGAGCTGCTTGATCGTGGCTGCGTCAGCGACGGCCACGGCGTACATGTCCCGCCCTTCGTCGCTCACGCCAATCTTGAACATCGTCACGCGGTCCGACGCCTGGTCGAGCGCCTCGAGGTACCGCGCAATGTCCTGGTAGTAGGTCAGGTGTCCAGGCTCGCCGGGCACGTATCCCAGGAACTTGAGCGGCGACGGCACCTTGTCGGACGCCGGCATGTGATCGACCAGCTCGGTCAGGATGCGCGGATCGGCGGTGGCGGCTTTGATCCGGGCGGTGTAGTCCGCATCGAGCTTCTGCGATCGCGCCGCCGGCCGCTTCGACTGGGCGGCGATGCCGGTCGAGCCGGAGCCCGCCATGACGGCCGCGACGGCCATCAACGCCCACGCAACGGGGGGCGGTCGGCGGGTGATCGAACGATGCATGCTGACCTCCGGGGCGCGCCCGCCAGGGCGGGGCACGTCGGGAAAATACCACGGATGTTCAGGCACGGCCGCGTCGTGACCGGGCCGCTGGTCCCGCCCGCTCTGCATGCGGCACAATATGGAAGCAGCCGAATCGGCTCAGGCTGAATCGTCACCCCGGACACGCGCAGTGATCTGGTGTGCCCTTACACGAGGCAGTGAATCGTCATGCAGACACGTCAGCTCGGAACCTCAGGTCTTCGCGTCTCCGCGATCGGTCTTGGCTGCATGGGCATGTCCGATTTCTACGGACCCAGGGCCGACGAGGAGTCGATCGCCACCATCCATCGCGCGGTGGCGCTCGGCGTCTTCTTCCTCGACACCGCCGACATCTACGGGCCGTTTACGAACGAGCGGCTGGTCGGGCGCGCGATCCGCGATCGCCGCGAACAGGTGGTGCTCGCGACCAAGTTCGGCAACGTGCGCACGCCCGAAGGTGTGTTCCTCGGGATCGACGGGACGCCGGCGTATGTGCGGCGCGCCTGCGAGGAGTCGCTCCAGCGGCTCCAGGTGGATGCGATCGATCTCTACTACCAGCACCGGGTTGACCCGAAGGTGCCGATCGAAGACACGGTGGGCGCGATGGCGGAGCTCGTCGCCGCCGGCAAGGTGCGATACCTCGGCCTCTCGGAAGCCGCGCCCGAGACGATTCGCCGCGCCGCGGCGGTCCATCCGATTGCCGCGCTGCAGACCGAGTACTCGCTCTGGTCGCGTGACCCCGAAGCAGGGCTGCTCGACACGTGCCGCGAGCTCGGCATCGGGTTCGTCGCCTACAGCCCGCTCGGCCGGGGCTTCCTGACCGGCCGATTTACGTCGCCGGAGGATTTTCCCGAAGGAGACTGGCGGCGGACCAACCCACGGTTCCAGGGGGAGAACTTCTCGCGCAACCTGGAACTGGTCCGGCGCGTCCAGGCGCTGGCCACCGCCAAAGGCTGCACGGCGGCACAGCTCGCCCTCGCCTGGCTGCTCGCCCAGGGTGACGACATCGTCCCCATCCCCGGCTCGAAGGCGATTGCCCGCCTCGAGGAAAATGCCGCGGCGGCCGACATCGAGCTGAGTGCGGAGGACCTCGCCGGACTGGACGCCGCGATGCCTATTGGAGCGGCCTCAGGCACACGGTACGCCGAAGGCGGCATGAAAAGCGTCAACCGCTGACGCCCTGTACGCGCCCTGGCTCACCGGCGGTGTACGGAAGAACACCCCGCGCCCGGGCATCCTCTGATATGGTGGCGTCACCGAGGACACCATAGCAATGAATGACGACGACATCGTCGATCTGAATCGATGGGGCTCGCACGCGCCGCGCCTGCCCCGGATGCCGCCGCTCTCGAGCGGCCTCATCAAGATCGCGGCGGCGGTCGTGGCCGCGATCATCTTTTTCTTCACCACCTTCTACCAGGTCCAGCCCGAGGCGGTCGGGGTCGTGCTCCGATTCGGGAAATACGTGCGGACGACCGAGCCGGGGCTGCACACCAAGCTGCCCTTCGCCGAAGAGGTCATCACCGTGCCGGTACAGCGGCAGCTCAAGCAGGAATTCGGGTTCCGCACCCAGGAGCCCGCCGCCCGCACCACCTACTCCGACAGGAACTTCAACGACGAGTCGATGATGCTGACCGGCGATCTCAACGTCGCCATCGTCGAGTGGATTGTCCAGTACCGCGTCTCGGATCCGTACCAGTTCCTGTTCAAGGTGCGAAACCCCGAGGATACGTTCCGCGCGATGAACGAGGCGGTGATGCGGGAAGTGGTCGGCGATCGCACGGTGACCGAGGTCCTGACGGTGGGACGGCAGGAGATCGAGACCCGCGTCGAGACCCAGCTCCAGTCGATGGCGAAGCAGTACGAGCTCGGCATCACCCTCGACCAGGTGGTGCTCCAGGACGTCAATCCGCCGAATCCGGTCAAGCCGTCGTGGGATGCCGTCAATCAGGCGCAGCAGCAGCGTGATCGGCTGATCAACGAGGCGCGCGCCGAATACAACAAGGTCGTGCCGCGCGCGAAGGGCGAGGCCGAACAGGCCATCCTGCAGGCGCAGGGCTACGCGCTCGACCGCGTCAACCGCGCGCAGGGGGACAGCGCCCGCTTCAAGTCCGTCTACGACGCGTATCGCAAGGCGCCGGAAGTGACGCGGCGGCGCATGTATCTGGAAACGATGGGACGGGTCCTGCCGAATCTCGGCGGCAAGGTCTTTCTCGACAAGGACGCCAAGGGCATCCTGCCGCTGCTGC
>JBDTSX010000115.1:0-10191 GCA_039930925.1 Acidobacteriota bacterium
TGATGCTGCCCGGCTTCATATCGGTCGGGGTCGGCGGGGCATCATTCTGTCCGAGCGCCGCGAGCGTCGCGCAGGACAATACCGCCACGCATACGGCAGCGGCGCACGTCGTCCGTCTGGTCATGCTGCGGATTATAGGCGCGGAGAGCGGGGCCGGAGGCTCACCCCCCGGCCCTGCTGAGAGGAGGTCGACTATCGACCGCGTGCAGATGCCGCGGTCACCGTATCGCGGCTCTCCGCCGCTGCGGAGAGTTGGGACGCAGTCGGAGCTGACGACGCGTCTACGGCAGGCGCGCTCGTGTTTTGGGAGCTCGGGTCTCCGGAGACTCCAGTAGGTTCCGGCGCCGGAGGAACGCACTGATCGGGGCCCGAATCCTGCGCATCGAAGGAGCAGGAGCCGTCGTCATTCAGCTTCCAGCGCCCGGCGCTGGGATCGCACTGATCGGGGCCGGTATCCGTTTCATCGAAAACACACGCCCCATCGTTTCCGATCTTCCATCGGCCATCCACGGTACTCGCCGCAGCCGAGGCTGCGAGCGTCACCGCGAAGACGCCAAGGCCGATCCATCGCACGTTTGCAGACTGCATCATTCACCACGCTTTCTGAGAATGGCGTTCCCGTGTTTTTGAGAGTGAAGAACTCAACGCCGCGGTACGTCCTCTTCTGTGTAGAGGCAGGCGTTCTCCCGGCTGCGATCGGCCTGCCCGCGAGCGCGACGGTCGGGCTTGGACGACGGTCGCGCCTTATGCGGAGCGTTTACGTGCGTTTCGACGTGCCGTCTTCTTTTGGGTAGTCCGTTCCGCGGTATTTTTTACGGAGTGGGGCGTCAAGACGTCCGATCCCGCTACACGCCGTATACGCCCGGGCCACTCCTGTTGACTGGCGACAGGGCGCCGTCGCACACCACGGTCCGGCTGAAGCCGGACCCTACCGAGGTTCCGGTTGCGAAACCGCGAGCCCTGCGCCCCGAGCTCCGAGCCCCGGATCCCGGATCCCGGACCCCGAGCCCGCGAGCCGACTGGCTTTCTACACGGCGGTGGCAGGGCGGTGGTGGAAGATGGATTTCTTCCGGCTGAGACGGCCGGCTAACGCCGGACCCTGGCGTCAAGCCGGCCACTCCCGAGACGGCCGGCTGAAGCCGGAAAGAACCGGCGTCGAAGCCGCCATCACGGGCGGGTCAAAGCCGAACCCAGCGGGCCTGCTATCGGACGCGCTCGTAGACGTCGATCAGCGGGTTGACCTTGGTCACGTTGCTGAAGGGATCTTCAGCGAGGCCATTGAATCGCGGCTCCCATCGCAGCGGCGAGTAAGGCAGCCAGGTGCGATATCGCAGGACGCGGCGGTAGTGCGCGCTGCCGTTCTCGAGCGCCTCGTAGAACTCGTTGCGGCTGTCGCCGTCCAGCCCGCGCTGGCTGTACCCGGGATTCACGACGAGGAAGTCCGGATGCAGCGTCTCGAGCGCGTTCAGATCCTGACCGACGCGTGCCCAGAGCACGCGTGCCGGGCGCGGCAGGTAGAGTGACGGCCCCTCGGCCGCGATGGTCGTCTCCGGCCCCGCGCGTGCAACCAGCCAGCGCTCCACGTAGTATCGCGAGTCCAGGATCGTGATCGCATCGAGCGCCGCGACGCGCGCGCCCGCGTATGCGACGGCCAGTGCGACGAGTGCGACCCTGAGTGCTCGAAGGGGCGCACCTCGGCGAGTCCATCGATCAAGCCACCAGCCGGCGGCGATGGCGAGTGGAACGCAGATCCCGAGAAAGAACCGATCGTACGGATACATGATCGCCGCGATGAACGTCACGTAATAGGAGACGGCCGGGAGCCACAGGCGGCGCACCGCCGTGACGCGTGCGCGGATCGCCTGCGCCGTCGCCCACACCCCGATCAGGAACAGCGGCCAGCTCATGGCGTGGGCGAGTTGGCCGATCGCGTCAACCAGCATCCGGGCGTGACCGCCAGGCGTGCGCGGATACATCCGGTACGGCTCGCTGCCTGGCCCGGTGATCAGCCGCAGGTGCTCGCGGACGCCCGCAGGATTGAGCGGCACGTTGAAGAAAATCAGCATCGCGGCGATGAAGACCGCCGACATCGCGCAGAGCACGGGCAGCGTCGGGATGCCGGGCGGCGGTTGTGTGCCGCGCGCGTAAAACAGCGCGCCGCCGGCCAGGTACGCGGCCGGCAGCACGTAAAAACCATACGCCTGATCTTTCGTGGCGATCGCCGCGGCGCCTGTGAGCGCGAACAGGCAATAGCTGACGGCGTCGCCGGTGCGGCCCGCGCGGAGGTACAAGACGAACGACAGGACCAGCCAGAACAAGTAGGGCACGTCGAGGTTGGTGGTCCTGGCGTAGTAGGTTAGGGGGAGTGCGGTGGCCATCACGGTGGCCGCGAACCGGGCGGCGCGGCCGCCGATTTCGTCCCGCGTCAACCGGTACACGAGCGCGACCACGCCGAGCGCCATCGCGACGCTGATCAGGCGGCCCACGAGGAAGCGCTGGGTGTAGCCGTCCAGCCCGTTCAGGTCCACCAGCCCGAGAGACCCCGCGGCGTAGACCGGCGCCGAGAACAGCGCGACAACCGCATAGTGGAGCGGCGGGTAGGTCGTCGCCCACTCACCACTGAACCACCGTTCCAGGTAGTCCGCGACTTCTCCGGGCGTGAGCTCGTCTGGCGCCCAGCCCTTGTAGTCTGGAAGCCCCCACCAGACCCCGAGCGAGAACGCCACTCCCGCCGCGATCAAGATCAGCAGCATCCATCTGTCGAGGTCTCGATTCGCTGCGTCTCCGGACAGGCATCGTCGCGCGATCAGCGCCGCGATCGACGCGATCAGCAACGCCGACCATGCGAGCGGAAGTCCTTCGGCCGCGATCGACACCAGCCGATGGCGCCAGGCATCGCCGGCCTCGACGAGTTGGGGAACGAACAGCAGCCGCGGAACGCCGGTGGGCGTGGCATCACCGAGCGCCCACAGCAGCTCGAAACCCTGCCGGCCGCCGATGTCGGCATATCGGATCCTGACCGGATGCAGGCCGCGTCCCAACTCGAACGACGACTCGCGGCGGGTCCGTTCCACCTCGACGACGAGCCGCCGGTCGATTTCGAGCGAGGCGCGATCGTCCGCGAACAGCGCGAAGCGGTAGACGCCGCGCACCGGCACGATCACGTAGCCGGTCCACGTCACCGTGAACGGGGCACCGCCCAGCTCCTGCGCCCGGCGGCGCACCAGCGCCACGGCGATCTCGTCGTCGGTCGTCCGCCACCGTGGTGCGCCGTCCCACGTCGCCCCGTCGCGATATTCCGCGGTCAGACCGGATCGGGCCAGGAGTCGCTGGTGGGCATAGACGACCGCGGCTGTCAGCACCGCCGCGCACGTGAGCAGGAAGATCGAGATGGCGATCGGCCTGCGGGTTCGAGCGCGCACCACTGGGGTGCCGTCGTCGAGCGGCATCATCAGGCTGGGCGCCCAACCCCGGTGTGTCCGCGAGGTGCCTGCGTCATCCTGCGTGCACCATCTTCCACCGACGCACCGCGTCCGGCAGGAAGAAAAAGGCCTCGGTGCGCGTGAGCCGGTGCAGGTATGGCCGGCTGGCGCTCGGCCCGAGCACGTAGAACGCGTCGTCCAGCGCGTCGCCGGCGGTGCCCGTCGCGGCGAGGACCACGACGCTCAACACGCCCTGAACGGGCATGCCGGTCCGCGGGTCCATGATGTGCGAGTAGCGGACGCCGTCCGCCTCGAACCACTTCTCCGAGCTGCCCGCGACGGAGACGGCGCGGTCCTTCAGTTGGAGTGTCAGCGCGGTCTTGCGCGCGTCGGCCGGGTCCTGGATCGCGACCTCCCAGGCGTGCCGGCCGGGCGGCGCGCCAAGGGCGTAGATCGTGCTGCCGCCGGCACTGACGAGCGCGGCAGGAATTCGGCGGTCAACGAGCAGCCGCACGACCCGATCGACGGCGTACCCCTTGGCGATGCCGCCGAGATCGAGCTCGACGCCGGCCCGATCGAAGCGGACGGTCCGGTCTGCCGCGTTCAGGACCACGTGATCGCCACCCACGTTCCGGCGCGCCGCGGTCAGTTCGCCAGCCGCCGGCATGCGCCCCTCGCCGCGGAAGAAGCCCCACGCTTTCATCAGGGGACCGACGGTGATGTCGAAGGTTCCCTCGGATTGGCGCTGGTAGCGCAGGGCCTCGCGGATGAAATCGAAGAGTTCGGCGTCCACCGCGACCGGGTGCGCAGCGGCCTCGCGGTTGATGCGCGAAAGCTCGCTGCCGGACCGATAGTTGCTCATCAGCCGGTCGATCCGGTCCACCTCGTCGAACGCGTCCTCCAGGATGCGCGGCAACGCGCCCGCATCGCCGCCGTAGGCCTCGATGGCGTAGACGCAGGCCATCGACAGGCGGCTGGCCTCGTGCCGGTAGAGGCGGCCCTGGCCGCCTGGCGCGCCGGCGAGGGCGGCAGTCAGCGACACTGCGACCAGGATGCACAGAGGACGTGGACTCACGCGTTCAGCGTCTCGGGCCGCGGGCCGGCGGCGTCCCGCATCAATCAGTTACTGTCCGCGCGACGAGACGTAGGCGGCAATCGCGATCATGTCGTCCTGGGTCAGCTTGCTGACGACCTGCACCATCAGCGGCGACCAGACACCTTTGCGCGTCCCCTGCTGGATGTCGTACAGCTGGCGCACGATGTAGCTCGGTGAGCGGCCGGCGATGCCGGGCACCGGCCCGATGCCATGCAGGTCGGCGCCGTGGCAGATGATGCACGGCAGTGTCTTGCCGCCGCCGCTCGCGACCAGCGCCGCCCCTTTTTTCACGCTGCCGGATGGCACGTAGGCGATGAAGCCGGAGTGCGGATCGCGCAGCTCGAACCGCGACGTGTCCTCGGGCGTCTCGATGATGCGGTGGCCGATCGGCTCGGTGCCGGCGTCGGGGATTGGAAAGAACACGTTGCCCGAAATCCGCGTCTTTGGCACCGTATTCGTCTCGACGATCTTGATCCAGGGGGTCCACTTCATCGAGGAGAAATAGGCGGCCGCCGCCTTGATCTCCTCGTCGGTCATGTTCTTGGCGGCCTCGATCATCTGCGCGGTGTTGGTCTTCCTGGTGTCCGCGCTGGTCCGCAGGTCGTGCTTGAAGTCGGAGAGCTGCTGGACGATGTAGTCGTACGGCAGGCCGGCGACGGGCGCGTTTTCAGGACGGCCCTTGCCGCTGGGCATGTGGCACATCGCGCAGCCGCGCACGGACGGCGCGCGGCCGTGCACGACGACATCGGGCATCGGAGGATGATCGTCGGGCATCCAGTCAGCGACGTTGAAGAAGTCGCGGATCTGCGCGATCGTGAACTCTGCGGTGCTGCCCGGAATGTGCTTCAACGAGGTGTCGGGCGCGGCGCGGCCGCCGCGCGCTACGGGCTGCGCTCCGGTTCCGGCGGGCGGGGCACCGCGTCCGCCGGCTGGATCGCCTCCCGCCGGCGGAAGTCCGTAGGCCCACGCCGGCGAGCCCTGCGCGGGTGACGCGGCCGGCGCCTGCGCCGCGACCCGTCCGGCCATCGCGAGCGTCAATCCCAGAGCCAGTGAGAAGAAACCGGCAAGCATCCGCATTGAAATGAGTCCCCCAGTCCGGCAATGTACCGTGAGCTCTCAGCCTTCAGCCTTGAGCCTTATAAGTTCTGAGAGTATGACCGATACCACGCGTCGTCGTCCCGCGACAAGTACCGCTGGCACTTGAGTCCTGTCCGGCTCTTGCGACACACTCATGACCGTCCGCAGACCGATGTCCACGCCGCAGATTCCATCCGAACGCATGCACATGAACCTCGTCCTCATCGGCCCACCGGGCTCCGGCAAGGGGACGCAGGCGCTGCGGCTCGCCGAGCGATATGCGGTTCCGCATATTTCGACCGGCGATATCCTGCGCGGCGCCGTCCGCGCGCGCTCGCCGCTCGGCCTGCAGGTCGCCGCGACACTCGCGAGCGGCGCGCTCGTCGGGGACGCGTTGATGACCCATCTCGTTCGCGAGCGCCTGGCGAAGCGCGACGCCGCGGGCGGGTTCGTCCTCGACGGCTTCCCGCGCACGGTCGTCCAGGCGCGGGCGCTCGACCAGATGCCCGCCGCGCAGACGCTGATCATCGCGCTGATTGCCGTGGCGGACGAGGAAATCGTCCGGCGTCTCGGCTCGCGGCGCGTCTGCGACAACTGCCGGATCACGCAGTCGGTCTCGACCGCCGAGGACCCGGACGCGGAGGCCTGTCCGTACTGCGGCGGCCGCCTCGTGCGCCGCCAGGACGACGATCCGTACACCGTCCGCCATCGTCTGGCGACCTACGCCACGTTCACCGATCCGGTCATTGCCTACTATCGCGATCGGCGCAGCTTCGGGTCGATCAACGGCCTGCAGCCACCCGACGCGGTGACGGCGGCGCTCGCCGCGCACATCGACGGCGTCACTCCTCGCCCGAGCGGCTGACGCCGATCACGGGCGTGCGACAGCCACTTGTCTTGAACAGGTGGAACCGGAGAACAGGAGATTTGGGGTTCCAAATGAAATCTCCCAGTCTCCTGGCCTCCCGTTGGAGACAGGTGAACGTCCTGCGGAGTGTGCCCCGCACGAAGTAAGATCTGGTCCACGATGATCCCGTTCTCGGTACTCGATCTTGCGCCGATCGTTCAGGGCGGTTCCGCCGCGGACGCCTTCCGGAATTCGCTCGACCTCGCGCAGCACGCGGAGCGCTGGGGCTATCGTCGGTACTGGCTCGCCGAGCACCACAACATGCCCGGCATCGCGAGTGCCGCCACGGCGGTGGCGATCGGCTATGTGGCCGGAGGGACCCGGACGATTCGCGTCGGGGCGGGGGGCGTGATGCTGCCGAACCATGCGCCCCTGGTCATCGCCGAGCAGTTCGGCACGCTCGAGTCGCTCTATCCCGGACGCATCGATCTCGGCCTCGGGCGGGCGCCCGGAACCGACCAGGCGACCGCACGGGCGCTGCGCAGGAACCAGGCCGGTGTCGAAGACGCCTTCGCGCACGACGTCATGGAGCTGCTGGCGTACTTCGCGCCGGTGCAGGAAGGACAGGCCATCCGGGCGGTACCGGGCGCAGGTCTCGAGGTGCCGATCTGGCTGCTCGGATCGAGTCTGTACAGCGCGCAGCTCGCGGCCGCGCTGGGGCGGCCCTTCGCCTTTGCCTCGCACTTCGCGCCGGACTACCTGATGCAGGCGCTCGACGTCTACCGCAGCCAGTTCCGTCCGTCGCCCGTCCTGGAGCGCCCCTACGCCATGGTTACCGTCAGCGTCTTCGCCGCCGACACCGACGACGAGGCGCGGCGTTTGGCGACATCCGCGCAGCAGCAGTGGGTCGGCCTGCGCCGGGGCACGCCGGGTCCGCTGCCGCCGCCGCTCGACAGCATGGACGGCCGCTGGTCGGCGCAGGAGCAGGCGGGCGTGGAGCATGCGATGGCCTATGCCGCGATCGGCTCGCCGGAGACGGTGCGCCGGCATCTCGCCGCGCTCATCCACAAGACCAAGGCCGACGAGCTGATGCTGGCGGCGCAAATCTACGACCATCAGGCCCGGCTCCGCACTTACGGCATCGTCGCCGACGAACTGAAGGCTGAGGGCTGAAGGCTACAAATGCATAGCGTCGAAGGGCTCAAAGACCGCGCCGCACTCGTCACGGGCGCCGCGCGCGGGATCGGCAAAGGGATCGCGCTGGAGCTGGCCCGCGCCGGCTGCCGCGTGGCGGTGAACGACTATCGTTCGTCCGACGTCGCGGAGGAAACGGTCGGGGAGCTTCGCGCGCTTGGCGTCGACGCGTTTGCGATCGACGCAAACGTCGGCGTGGCGGAGGCCGTCCGTGACATGGTCGACCGGGTGGTCAGCCGCTTCGGCAGGCTCGACATCATGGTCAACAATGCCGGCGTGCAGACCTGGAAGCCGTTGCTCGAGGTCACCGAGGCCGAGTGGGACCTGGTCATCGCGACCAACCTGAAGGGCTGTTTTCTCTGCACCCAGGCCGCGGCGCGCCACATGAAGGATCACGGCGGCGGCTCGATCATCAACATCGGATCCGGGTCCAACAAGATCCCGTTCCCCGGGCTGGTGGCGTATACCGCGAGCCGAGGAGGGATCGAGATGTTCACGAAGGTGGCGGCGCTCGAGCTCGGACCGCACGGCATCCGCGTCAACTGCGTGGCGCCGGGCGCGATCGAGACGGAACGCACCAAGCGGGAGCTGCCGGACTACGCCGGCATGTGGGGGAGCATCACGCCGCTCGGCCGGGTCGGCAATCCCCTGGACGTCGCCCGTGCCGTGGCATTTCTCGCCGGCTCCGACTCGTCGTTCATCAGCGGGCAGACGATCTGGGTGGACGGCGGGTTATTCACGCGCGGGCCGTGGGCCGACGAAAAAAAATGACCATGGCAGACTCGACGCTCGCTCTGGTGGTGGACGCCCGCTGCACGCTCGGCGAAGGCATCCTGTGGTCGTCCAGGCGGCGCGCGCTTCTCTGGACCGACATCGAGCGTTCGCAACTCTGGATGTACAGCGCGCTCGACGAGTCAACCGAGTCGTGGAGGCTTCCCGATCGTCTCGGGTGTTTTGCGATCGGCGAGTCGGGGCGGCTGCTGCTGGGGCTCGCGAAAGGGCTGGCGATCGCCGACCTCGATGCCGCGCGGGGACCTGAGCTGCCGGCCATCCCGGTCGTGCCGGTCGAGCCCGATCTCCCCACCCGGATCAACGACGGCCGCACCGACCGATCCGGCAATTTCGTGTTCGGCACGATGGACGAGACCGAAGGCCATCCGGCGACCGGCAGCTTCTATCAGTACTCGACCCGCCACGGACTCCGCCGGCTCGATCTCGGCCGCATCGGTATCGCCAACAGCATCTGCTTCAGCGCTGACGGCGGCACGATGTATTACTGCGACTCGGAGTCGCGCGTGATCATGCAGTGTGATTACGACGCGGACGATGCGCAGACCGGGAACGCGCGGGAGTTCGTCCGATTCGTTCCCGGCCAGGGCTCTCCGGATGGCTCGGTGATCGACGCGGACGGCTGTCTGTGGAATGCGGCATGGGGAGCGGCGGTGGTGCGGCGGTTCACGCCGGACGGCCGGCTGGATCGCGAGATCGCCCTGCCGCCGAAGAACCTGACCTGCGTCGCCTTTGGCGGCGACGGGCTGGACCGGCTCTACGTCACGTCCGCGCGCCAGGAGATGAGCGCCGACGAGCTGGAGCGCTGCCCGGAGGCGGGCAGCGTCTACAGTGTGACGCCGGGCGTGCGCGGGCTCCCCGACGTCCCCTTCCGCGACCGCCGCGCAGACGGGGACACTCAACCTTGAGTGTCCCGATTGAGTGTCCCTATCGGCCGGCGCCGGCGGCGGCCAGCGCCGACAGCTCGTCATTCGTCCACGGCTTGGTACGCGAGGCGGTGCCGGCGCGCGTCTCTTTCACCGTGGCCCCGTCCACCGCGGAACCGGTATTCCCGAAGGACCGCCTGACGAAGGTGAGCACGTCGGCGATCTGTTCATCGGTCAGTCCGGCGCCGAGCGGCGGCATCAGTCCGACGGTCCCTTCTTTTCCGTGAAGCAGAATTCGCACGGGGATGGGCGGCGGCGAGAGCAGGAGCGCCGAGCCGATCAAGCTCGGGGCGATCTTGTCCTGTCCTTTGCCGTCCGCCTGGTGGCACGCGATGCACAGGCCGCCGTAGACCGTCTGTCCCGCAGAGAAGCGCTGCTGCTCCGCGGCGGTCAGCGGCGGCGGCGGCGGAGCCGCGCCGGCCGGTGCCGGCTTGCCCGGCCAGGTGAGGCGTGCTAGCACGGTCGCTGCGCGCGGGCCCAGATCGCCGCCGCTGCCAGCGAGGGCGGCGAACGCGGCCGGCTCTCGCGACAAGGCGACCGGCGGCGCACCGTTTCCGCCGCGGCCTCGTCCGGCCCCGGGCGCCGCGGCCGCTCCAGTTGCCGGGCGCGCAAAGGCCGGCGCGCCACCAGGGCCGCCGCGTCCTCCCGGCGCCGCGTCGCCGGCGGGGGCAGCCCCCCGGGCGGCTGCGGCCCGACCTCCGCCGCCGCCAGCACCGCCGCGACCGGCCGCTCCCGGTAGGGGCGCATTGAGCAGCGTCACCTCCGCGCCGCGCAGCAGGGCCTGACGCTGCCAGACGGCGCGGGCCTCCTCGGTCACCCACCGCAGGAGATCCTGGACCT
>JBDTSX010000116.1:0-10177 GCA_039930925.1 Acidobacteriota bacterium
GGTCGCGTGCACGGTCGAGTCGCTGTTCTCGGGGGTGACGACGGAGCTTGCCGACGCGATCGAGGGGCGCGAACAGGACGTGGTGGTGGAGATCGCGCCGGACGCGGCGATCGTGCCGGGGGATCCGGCGAAGCTGCACGACGCGCTTCGCAACCTGCTCGAAAACGCCACCAACTACGCGCCGGATGGCAGCCGGATCGTCATGGGATCCACACGCGTGAAGGATCGGGTGATCCTGACGGTGGCGGATTCGGGCCCGGGCATCCCCGAGGCCGACCTGCCGCGGGTGTTCGAGCGCTTCTACCGCGTCGACAAGGCGCGGTCACGGAGCACACGGGACCCTGGAGGCACCGGCCTCGGTCTGGCGATCGTCAAGCACTTGATAGGCGTGCACGGCGGCACGGTTGCGGTGGCGAACCGGCCGGAAGGCGGGGCGGTGTTTACGATCGCGTTGCCGGAATAAACCGATTCCCCGTGCCTCGGCGAGTCGTCGGCAAGCCTATGGCGCGATCGTCGCCGCCAGCGCCCAATAGACGACTGCGGCGACGCCGGCGGCGGCTGGGATCGTCAGCAGCCACGCCCACAGGATCTGTCGCGCGACCCCCCACCGGACCGCGGACAGCCGCCGCGTCGCGCCGACGCCGACAATCGCACCGGTGATCGTGTGCGTCGTGCTGATCCCGACGCCGAAATGGGTGGCCATGAAGATCGCGACCGCGGCGCCGGTCTCCGCGGCAAATCCGCCCATCGGCGTCAGCTTGGTGATCTTCGTGCCCATGGTGTGAATGATGCGCCAGCCGCCGGTCAGCGTGCCCAGCGCGATCGCGGTATACGCGGCCAGTTCAACCCAGAAGGGGATCGGCAGCTGGCCGTTGACCATGTGGATGTACCCACCGGTCACCAGCGCCCCGGCGATGATCCCCATCGTCTTCTGCGCGTCGTTGGCGCCGTGCATCAGGCTGAATCCCGCGGCTGACACCAGCTGCAAGCGCCGAAACCACTGATCGACCCGGCCCGGCGGCACGCGGCGGAAAATCCAGAAGATCGAGGTCATCAGCCCGAGCCCGACGGTGAGCCCGATGAGGGGCGATAGCACGATGAACACCAGTGTCTTCGTCCACCCCGAGACGATCACCGCGGTCCATCCGGCCTTGGCAATCGCCGCCCCCGCGTAACCGCCGAACAGGGCGTGCGACGAGCTGGTCGGCAGGCCGTAGTACCAGGTGATCAGATCCCAGATGATCGCGCCGAGCAGTCCTGCATAGATCACCGCGAATGTCACGGCCGAGAGATCGATCATTCCGGCCCCGACGGTCTTGGCGACCGCCGTCCCGGCGAGGAACGCCGCGGCGAAGTTGAAAAAGGCCGCCCAGACAACCGCCTTGCCCGGGGACAGCACCCGCGTCGACACGACCGTGGCGATCGAATTCGCCGAATCGTGAAACCCGTTGATGTAGTCGAAGCACAGGGCTACGACCACGAGGCCGGAAACCGCGGCGAGATTGGCGTCCATCGTGGCTGGGCGTGCTTTGACGCGCCTAGGGCGCGATGGTCGCGGCGACCGACCAGTAGACGACGGCGGCGACGCCGGCGGCGGCCGGGATCGTCAACAGCCACGCCCACACGATCCGTCCCGCAATGCCCCAGCGCACGGCCGACAGACGCCGGATCGAGCCCACGCCGATGATCGCGCCGGTGATGGTGTGGGTCGTGCTCACTGGAATCCCCAGGTGGGTCGCGGTGAAGAGCGAGACTGCTCCGGCGGTCTCCGCAGCAAATCCGCCGACCGGCTGAAGCTTCGTGATCTTCGAACCCATCGTGTGGATGATACGCCAGCCTCCGGACAGGGTGCCGAGCGAGATCGCGGCATGCGCTGCCATGATCACCCAGAAGGGGATCGGCAGCTGGCCGTTGACCATGTTCAGGTATCCGCCGGCGACCAACACGCCGGCAATGATCCCCATGGTCTTCTGCGCATCATTGCCGCCGTGCCCGAGGCTGTAGGCGGCCGCCGACAACAGCTGCAGACGCCGGAACCAGCGATCGACGCGGGCCGGTGAAACATCCTTGAAGATCCACAGGATCGCCAGCATGATCAGGAAGCCGAGCACCAGACCGATGAGGGGCGCCAGGACGATGAAAATCAGCGTCTTGGTCCAGCCGGACACGATAATCGCGCTCCACCCCGCCTTGGCAATCGCGGCGCCGGCATAGCCCCCGATGAGGGCGTGCGACGAGCTCGTCGGCAGCCCCACATACCACGTGATCAAGTCCCAGGTGATCGCCCCGATGAGGGCCGCGAAGATCACCGCAAACGTGACGATGTGGATGTCGATCAGTCCGGATCCGACCGTTTTGGCCACGGCGGTGCCGAAAGTGAACGCGGCAATGAAGTTGAAGACGGCCGCCCAGATGACGGCCTTGCCGGGAGACAGCACGCGGGTCGACACGACAGTCGCGATCGAGTTCGCGGCATCGTGGAATCCGTTGATGTAGTCGAAGGCCAGCGCGACGAAAATCAGGCCGATGACCGCGATCAGATTCGCGTCCATCACGTCAGGCGTGCTTGACGACGACGCCTTCGAGGACGTTGGCGACGTCCTCGCATCGATCGGTGGCCTCCTCCAGGAAGTCCAGAATTTCCTTCCACTTCATGATCGTGATCGGATCGCGTTCCTCTTCGAACAAGCGTCGCACCGCCGACTGGTGGGCGCGGTCCGCCTCGTTCTCGAGCCGGTTGATCTCGACCGCCGGCTCCGCGACCCCCTTCTTCTTCTCGAGCGCCTTCATCGCCTTCACGACCTGCTCGGTCGAGGCCATGATGATGCGCGTGAGCTCGCGCACATCGGGGCGGACGCGGTCGATCTGATACAGCCGCACGATCGAGGCACATGCGTCAATCGCATCCATCACGTCGTCGAGCGACCGTGCGAGGGCGAAGATGTCCTCGCGATCGAGGGGAGTCACGAACGTGCGATGCAACCGCTGGATGATCCCGTGGGTCAGGAAGTCGCACTTGTGCTCGACCTCCTTGATCTCGTCGGCCTTGTCCCAGACCGGCTGTTCGGGCGCGAGCATCTCTCCGAGGATCGCCGCGCCACCACGAATCTCTTCGGCCAGGGCCACGAAATCGTCGTAAAAACGCTCTTCTTTCGGAATCAGTCTGAACGCCATTTTCCCCCGCGGGGATTTTAGCAGATCCATTCCGGGCGATCGGTCCCGCTGCGGCGCGGGTGAAAAGACTTTACGCAGATGTTACACAGCGTTGCCGGCGCAGCCGAACAAAGGCCATGCGGGTACATTTTCCGACACGAATCGGCTGGCTAACTGTGGAACCGGCCGCATCCGCACACGCACTGAAGATGAGTTGGCAGCAAGGACGGCCGGCCGGCAGAGGTACAGGCTTGGCATCGATCGGGTTGGAGAGGACTACGCTGCGCCTCGGGGAGCGGGCTGGGTCGAGACCCCTGCACATCATCGCCAGCGAGCACGTCGAGTCCAAGTCGATTCCCCACGACGGCCCCGTGAAGTGCGCGCAGAGGGTCGCGCGGATAGAGGCGAACGAAGGGCCGCTGCGCGGATCGTTGTCGATCCGGTCGCGGACGTGGGCGGATCAAAGCGGGAACGGTCTGCGGTGACCTGTCAGGTTCGCGGAACCCCCGCAAGGGTTCTGAACAGCCAGAACAGGAAGCCCGACAGGCAGATTGAGACGGGCAGCTTCAGAGTCCAGGCCATCAGCAGGTTGCGGACCGTGCCCCACTGAAGCCCGGAATGGTTCGCCGCCATCGTGCCGGCGACGGCCGAGGACAGGACGTGCGTGGTGCTGACCGGCAACCCGAACATGTCCGCCGCGCCGATCGTGGCCATGGCGGTCGCTTCGGCCGCAGCCCCTTGCGCGTACGTGAGATGCGTCTTACCGATTTTCTCACCGACCGTCACAACGATTCGCTTCCATCCGATCATCGTCCCCATACCGAGCGCCAGCGCCACCGCCACCTTGACCCATCCGGGAATGAACTTCGTCGCCTCGTCCACATGGTGCCCGTAGTTGCGCAGCACCTCGAGATCGCGGGCGGCAAATCCCGGACTCCCCGATACCCGCATGAGACGCAGCGCCTCGTTGACAATGTACAGATCGTTGCGCAAGTTGCGGACCCGCTCCGGGACGACTCGCGCCAGCTCGCCGGAGACGACCAACTCGCCGGCGATGTCTCGATCATCCGCTGGGCGGCCGGCAGCGTCGCCGGCTGGAGTGCGCGCGTTTTCAGGTAGCCGGTGGTCTCCGTGCGTGGATCCACCGAAACAGCGCCGGCATCGGCGTACCTGCCGAGGACGCCGGCGGCCTGGCGTGACACCGCAATAAAGTCCTGGGTCTGGCCCGGCGAGACCGCATGGTTCAGGGCGTACGCGGGGGGAACGGTCCCGATGAGGATCAGCATGATCAGGCCCATGCCCTTCTGACCGTCGTTCGATCCGTGGGCGAAGCTGACGCCCATGCAGGTCGTAATCAGCAGTCCGCGAATCCCAAAACGGCGGCGGCGCTGTCGTCTGCGGCGGCAGGTATAGCTCACGCCGCGGGACCAGCCATTTCACGAGTGTCAGCAGCAGCGCCGCGCAGACGAACCCGACCAGCGGCGACCGCAGCAGCGACTTGCCAACGCCGGCTGCCTGGGTCCAGTCGACGCCGCTCGTGCCGGTTCGTGCCGCCATCATCTGATTGACGATGCCGACGCCTATCATCGATCCGATCAACGTGTGCGAGCTCGACGACGGCAGGCCCAAATACCAGGTCCCGAGATTCCAAATGACGGCAGCGACCAGGAGCGCGAAGACCATCGCGAACCCGGCGGTCGTACCCACCTGGAGAATCGATTCCGCCGGCAGCAGCGAGACGATGCCGAACGCCACGACGCCGCTCGAGGTCAGCACTCCGACGAAGTTCCAAAAGCCGGACCACACCACCGCCAGGATGCGGCTCGAGGGAGTGTGTGTAGATGACCGTCGCGACCGCATTGGCGGTGTCGTGAAATCCATTGACGAACTCGAACCCGAGCGCGACCAACAGCGCGACGCCGAGTAGCACGAACGGCAAGCTCCCGGTTGCTCTGACCTCACTCAGATCGATCATGAGGTGCATGGCAGGCTGATCAGGTCCCCGTAGAAGCCGTCGTAGTCGTGGTTGCCGAGAATCGGAACAAGAGGTACCCGCCGCGCGAGCGGGGCGAGGGTCTCCACGAACCGTGTCCATGCCGCGGGGTCGGATCCGTTGTCGACCAGGTCGCCGACGCCGGCGGAAAAATCCTGGGGCGCGCTGGCCATCTTCGCAATGAGTGCCGCAAATGTGTGCAATCCACCCTGACTGTCCGCCCATAACGTGAACCGACAGGGGCGTCCGGGCAAGGGCATCCGGTTGCGAAACGCAGCCGACTCGACCGGGTCGAAGCCCGAGGGCAGGACCGCCGGCAGCGCCGATCGCTGACGTTCGCGTGGTCTCTGCACGATCGCCACCGACCGCAACCCTCCTTCCATCGCGTTGTTCAACACGCGAACAACGACTGCGTGCGAGCCGGGTGTGACGGGTTCACCGGGAACAAATGTGCGGCCATCCTCGAGCCACTGAACCTCGTCTACGAACACCTGTGCGCCGTCGTCGGCATCTATGCGGAGCGCCGGCTGGCGCGGGAGCGTGAGCGTTCGGGCGTACCACATGGCTCGGTTCGGATGAAGCAGCCGGTGTGGCAGAGTGACACTCGCCCGCGCCGACGGCATGTCGCCCGCAGATGCTCGAAGTGATTCACTGGGGGACCCGAGCGCGTAGCGCCAGCCAATCGCGAGATGGTCGGCGTCGATCCGAAGGCCGACGGCGCAACCGCCGACCAGCACAACTATTCCAAGCAGCCAGTCGCGCATATGCCGGGAAGCTTACGCACATTTCGTAACGGGCGTGGAGCGTTGCGCGGATGTGATGCAGCCGTCATCGGTTGGTGACGCACGGCGGTTACAGTGCCGCAACCGAGGAGGCTCCCCTGTGTTGAAAACTAGTCTGGCGACATTGTTCCTTCTGATCTGTCTCGCGCCAGCCGGCAGAGCGGCGCAATCGACGTACGGCGCCGTAGTCGGCGTCGTCACCGACAGCAGCGATGCCGTGCTGCCCGGTGTGGCGGTCACGCTGACCGAGGTCCAGACCAACGTCGTGCGCACCGCTGTCACCAAGGACACCGGCGCCTACGAGTTCCTCAACCTGACGCAGGGCCTATACCGGGTCGATTTTGTCCTGGACGGCTTCCGCAAGTTCGAAAGCGAGCCGTTCCGCGTCGAAGCACGGGAGAGCAAGCGCATCGGTGCCACGATGGCCGTGGGTGCGTTGGCCGAGGAGGTGCAGGTACGAAGCGTCGCGCCGCTCATCAACACCGAGACGCCAACGGTGTCCTCGGCCACGTCGAACCGAGAGTTACAGGAACTGCCGTTCACGTTCAGGACCCAGAACACCTCGCCGATTCTCGCGATTCAAATCATTCCCGAGGTTCAGCGCGCCAACCAGCAGTTTTCGCTGTCGGGCAGCTTGCCTTATCAGAACGAAGTATCCGTGGACGGCATTCTCACCACCAGCGTCCGCCGCAATGGCATTGGCGCCGAGGGCTTCAACATCTTTCCGTCGATTGAATCGATCGAGCAGATCAAGGTGAGCTCGGTGAGCAATACGGCCGAGTACGCCCAACTCGGCGATATCACCACCATTTCACGACCCGGCACCAACACTTATCGCGGAACAGGATTCTGGAATTACAACAGCGCCGAGCTCAATGCGAACCCCAATTACTTCAATCCTTCGCTTGAACCGAGCTCCAGTCACAACCACGACTTCGGCGTGAGCCTGGGCGGACCGCTCGTGCGCAACAAGACGTTCTTCTTCGCCACATTCGAGCGGCTGGACATCAGCCTGGCCCAAACCGCTACCGCCACCGTCCCGTCAGCCAACTACCGCGGGGGAGATTTCTCGGCACTGGCGACGCCCATTCTTGATCCGACCACTGGCCAGCCCTTTGCTGGAAATGTGATCCCCGCAGCCCGCCTCAACCCGGTTGCCCTCAAGCTGTTGCAGTCGTACATTCCGGCGCCGAATGACGGGACGGCGATCAATCGCTATTCGATTGACGCGACGCAGGAATCGAACCAGTTCGACATCCGTGTCGATCAGAATTTCAAGGCTGGACACACGCTGTTCGGACGCTGGAGCCAGAAGAAGGAGCAACGTCTCTCGCCGACCCGCTATGCCAGCCTCGGTCCGAAAGCGTTCGAGAACCCGGTGTCGACCTTCGTCGTGTCGGACAACTACGCCATTTCATCGCGGTTGCTGAACGAGGCGCGGGTCGGATACACGAAAGCGGATCAGAACGCGGTCACCGGCAAGGTCGGGAAGGATCTCGATTCAGAACTGGGCTTGCGCCTGCTGCAACAGAATCTGCCTGGCGGCACCGGGACGACCTACGTCAGCATCGCCGGCTACACGCAGTTCGGCGAGAGCCAGGAGGAGCCCCTGACCCAGGATACCTTCCAGATCGCCGACAGCCTCACCTGGCTCCGCGCCCGCCACACGATGAAGGCCGGCTTCGACATCCAGCGTTTCAACTGGACCAGCCCGGTCAACTTCACCGGTGCCGACGACTTTGGCGTCTTTCGCTTCGACAATAACCTCGTCGGCGGCGGCACCGGCAACCCGATGGCGAATTTCCTGCTGGGGTTGCCGACCGACGTCGATCAGACCGCGTCCGGACCAAATATTGACGGCATCGCCACGCACTACAGCATGTTCGTCCAGGATGAGTGGCGCGCCAGTTCGAACCTGACGGTGAGTGCCGGTCTCCGTTACGATCTCCGGCCGGGGTTCGTGGATCGAGAGGGGAACATCAGCAACTTCCTTCGCGACACGCCGAACGGCGACGTCGTGGTCCCCGACGACACGTCGCTGAAGCTGACGGCGCCGGGTTTCGCGGGCTCGATCGGGAACTCGTCGATTCTCACCGCCGAGCAGGCCGGCCTCCCGTTGTCGCTTCGCAACACGGACACCAACAATGTCGCGCCGCGTTTCGGCATCGCCTGGCGACCAGGCGGCGACACCCGCTCGGTGATCCGCGCCGGCTATGGCATCTACTACACTCGCATTCTCGGCGCGGTCTTCAACTCGCTGACCGGCATCCATACCTCCGACAATGTCACGTTTCCGAACACCTTCGATCCGGTGACTCGGGTTTACGGCATCGTCTGGCCGAACACATTCGTGGGCGATCCCAGCCGCGGCGTCAGTCGGGTCGGCACGCAGAACTTCTCCACCGCCAACGATCCGGACTTCAAGGATCCCTCTACACAGCAGTGGAGCCTGACCTACGAGCGGGAGCTCAATCGGCGCAACGCGGTGCGCATCACCTATTCCGGGTTCAAGAGCACCGATTTGACGTTGGCGCCGGATCTGAATCAGATCGCGCCAAATACCGTCGGATACTCCAACCTTCCGGCGAGCGTTCGTCCCTATCCCAACTGGGCCCGCGTCAACACCCGTGACAACGGCGGCTATCATCTCTACAACGACGTCCTCGCGCAACTGCGCGGAAGCCTCGATCGAGTCGGGCTGAGCCACACGACCAGCTATAAGTGGGCGCATTCGATCGACAACATCGAAGACCGCGGCGCCGGGCAGGGCGACTTTCAGAGCGAAATCAACGGCCGCACCGACGATCGTTTCGATCCCGACTACATGCGCGGGCCAACCACCAACATCCCGACGCACCGCGTGGTCAGCAGCCTCATCTGGCAGGTACCCGTCGGCCGCGACCGTGCCCTCCTCTCGGGCATGGGCACAGCGATGAACGCCGTCCTGGGCGGCTGGCAGGTGTCCAGCGTGTTCCAGGTACAGTCCGGCTCGCACCTCACGGCGTACTACACTTCGCATTGCGGATCCGGCACGAACTGTTACGGCAGCGAGAAGGCGGATGATGTCAGTGGACAGGATCCCAACGACGGTCCCAGGACGCTGGCGCGCTGGTTCAATACCGGCGCCTACTCGGTGGCGGCTTTTCAAGGCGCCAACGGCCGCTCGATCTTCGCGGGTCGTTTCGGCGACGCTCAGAAGGGGGCCATCCTCGGCCCTGGCGTGTGGAACCTGGATTTCGCGGCCATGAAGGACTTCCGGCTGTCGTCGAGCACGCGATTCGCGATCAACATCTTTGTGACCAATCTGTTCGACCACGCCAACTGGGGCCGGCCGGACACCAACGTGACGAGCCAGACCTATGGAAGGATCACCACGCTCAACTCCGACTTTCCGCTGCGGCGGGTGGTGCTCGGCGGCCGCTTCTCGTTCTAGCCGCCCGGTCGCGCCGGCCTGCCGACAGCTGCGACGTCGCTCGTGTCGAACGCGTACGCGTCGCCGACGAACGTCCGGCGCCACTCGTCCTTCAGAAACCTGGTCTTCAGGAGCACCACGTTGATGTTGGGGAACGACGTCGCCGCCGTGTCCACGGTGATGTGCAGAAGGTGGAACCGGTCCCTGTACGGCACATTGGTACGGCCGTCGAACGGTCCCCGGTCCGGCGTGGCGAGGAACACGCTGTTGAAGCCGGTGTAGGTCACGCCGGATCCAAGTCCGCCGACAGTGGCCTGGTCGATGCACACCGTCACATCGTCACGCTGGCAGATAGGTTGGCCCGCCAGCCCAGACAGGTCGAGCGCGTTGCCTGGAATGAAACCAGTTCCGATCAGCGTGACGCCGGGGTCCGCCGCCGAGAGCGCAACGACGAGTGCCGTGAAGAATACTCCGATCCAACCCGCCAGCCAGCCACGCTTCATGTGTCGCTCCCATTTCTCAATCGAGACCATGTTCGAAGTGAAACAGGGGAGACGATACTCACTGGGTGTAACACCCTGTGATGGCCGCGTGACAACGATATGACCAGTGCAGCCGACCTCGATCCGGTCGGGCGTTTGCCATCGGCGGGTGGTGGAGTCGAAGGCGCTCGTGTCGGGCGACGACCGCCTGCCGCGACGGCTGGCGTTCCGTCCTGCAGCGAGGGAAAACATCAGCGAGCGCGCCAGGAACCTGCCGCTCAACGGTCTCCGCGCGAGCCCCGCCGCCGTCATCGCCGTGGTGACGGACGACAGCCGGGACTCATCGGTGGACCGC
>JBDTSX010000117.1:0-10128 GCA_039930925.1 Acidobacteriota bacterium
CTTCGCGCAGGACTTCACGGTCTTCGGCGGGTCGCTGTCCGAAACCAACGCGGCGAAGATCGTGAAGATCATGGATCTCGCGATGAAGATGGGGACGCCGGTCGTCGGCCTCAACGACTCCGGCGGCGCGCGGATCCAGGAAGGTGTCCTGTCGCTTGGTGGCTATGCGGATATTTTTCTCCGCAACACGCTCGCGTCCGGCGTAATCCCGCAGATTTCCGCGATCATGGGCCCGTGCGCCGGCGGCGCGGTCTACTCCCCGGCGATCACCGACTTCAACATCATGGTCGAGGGCACGAGCTACATGTTCGTGACCGGGCCCGACGTGCTCCGGACCGTCACGCACGAGGAAGTCACCAAGGAAGAGCTCGGCGGCGCGATGACGCACAACGCCACCAGCGGCGTCGCGCATTTCGCCGTGCCCGACGATCGCGAGTGCCTCCGCCTGATTCGAGAGCTGCTCGGCTATCTTCCGGCCAACAACCTGGACGATCCGCCGCGCCGCGAGACATCGGATCCGCCGGATCGCGAGGAGCCCGCGCTCGATCGCCTGATTCCGGACGCTCCGAACCAGCCCTACGACATGCACGATCTGGTGCACGCGGTGTTCGACGACGGTGCGTTTCTGGAGGTGCACCGTCACTTCGCGCGCAACATCATCGTGGGATTTGCCCGGCTGGCCGGCCGGGTCGTCGGGATCGTGGCCAATCAGCCCGCGTATCTGGCGGGCACGCTCGACATCGACGCCTCGGTGAAAGCGGCGCGGTTCGTACGGTTCTGCGACGCCTTCAACGTGCCGCTGGTCACGATCGAGGATGTGCCCGGCTTCCTGCCCGGAACGCGTCAGGAATACGGCGGCATCATCCGGCATGGTGCGAAGCTGCTCTATGCGTACGCCGAGGCGACCGTGCCCAAGCTGACCGTGATCACGCGCAAGGCGTACGGCGGTGCCTACTGCGTGATGTCCAGCAAGCACATTCGCACCGACGTCAACTTCGCGTGGCCCACCGCCGAGATCGCGGTGATGGGGCCGGAAGGGGCGGTCAACATTCTCTACAAGCGCGAGATTGATGCGGCGTCCGACCCGGATGCGGCGCGCGCGCGCCGCGTCGCCGAGTTCAAGGACAAGTTCGCCAACCCCTACATCGCCGCCGCGCGCGGCTTCGTGGACGAGGTGATCAGGCCCCGCCAGACGCGGCCGCGGCTGATCGCCGCGCTCGCGAGTCTCGAGACGAAACGGGACAAAAACCCTCCGAAGAAGCACGGCAATATTCCGCTGTAGCGGCCTGATGAAAATCCTGATCGCAAACCGCGGCGAGATCGCCGTCCGGATCATCCGGGCGTGCCGCGAAATGGGATTCGCGACGGTTGCGGTGTATTCCGATTGCGATCGCGACGCGCGCCACGTACGAGAGGCCGACCAGGCGTTGCACATCGGTCCGAGCGAGGCGGTCAAGAGCTACCTCCGCATCGACGCGATTCTCGACGCCGCACGACTCTCGGGTGCGGACGCGATCCATCCGGGGTACGGCTTCCTGGCCGAGAACGCGGCTTTCGCCGCCGCGTGTCACGACGCGGGGGTGACGTTCATCGGTCCCACGCCGGCGGCAATCGCCCTGATGGGGAGCAAGACCGCCGCGCGCGCCACCGCCATCAAGGCCGGCGTGCCAGTGGTGCCGGGCACGGAAACGCCGCTCGATGACACCGTCAGTGACAGCGACCTCGTCGGCATCGCGGAGTCGGTTGGCTACCCGCTGGTCGTCAAGGCGGTCGCGGGCGGCGGCGGCAAAGGCATGCGCACCGTGGAGGCGGCGGCGTCGCTCGCCGCAGCGGTTCGCACCGCGCGCTCGGAGGCCGGGTCGGCGTTTGGCGATTCGGCCGTCTACCTCGAGCGGCAGATCGTACGGCCGCGCCACATCGAGATCCAGCTGCTCGGCGATCAGCACGGCACCATCATCCCGTTCGTCGAGCGCGAATGTTCGATTCAGCGCCGTCACCAGAAAGTGGTCGAAGAGTCGCCGTCCACGGTCGTCTCTCCCGATCTTCGCAGGCGGATGGCCGCCGCGGCGGTATCGGTCGCGCGAACGGCCGCCTATTCGAGCGCGGGCACGATCGAGTTCCTGCTGGACCCGGACGGCGCGTTCTACTTCCTCGAGATGAACACCCGGCTGCAGGTCGAGCACCCGGTCACCGAAATGGTGACGAGCATCGACCTCGTGCAGTGGCAGCTCAGGATCGCGCTCGGAGAGAAGCTCGACATCGATCCCGAGCGCGCCCTCACGCCGCAGGGGCATGCCATCGAGTGCCGCATCTATGCAGAAGACCCCGATCAGGGCTTCCTGCCGTCTCCCGGACTGATCCGGGGGCTCCGTCCCGCCTCCGGACCTGGTGTGCGCGACGATGGCGGGGTTGATGCGGGATATACGGTGCCGGTCTTCTACGACTCGATGATCGCGAAGCTGGTGGCGTGGGGCGCCACGCGGACGGATGCAGTGGCGCGAATGGCGCGGGCGCTGCGTGAATACCAGGTGCTCGGGATCCGCACCACCATCCCGTTCTTCCTGTGGCTGATGCGGCAGCCCGACTACGGCGCGGGCCGTTACGACACGATGTATCTCGATCGCCTCCTCGCCAGCCGGGCCGGGGAGAGCTTCAACGAGCTGAGCGACGAGGACGAAGTGCTTGCGGCGATCGCGGTGGCGCTCGACGCGACGCTGCGCGCGGGGGGCGGACCAGGTTCAGCCCGGCCTGGCGGCGGGCTGCCGTCCTGGAAGCAGGCGGGACGCCGCGAGGCGCTGCGCGGATGAAGGGCCGCGCGTGACGTTCGAGATCGAAGTCAACGCGCGAAGCCGCATCGTCTCGATCGAGCGGACCGGCCCCGGCCAGTACAGAGTGACGGTGGACGGCCAGACCCGGGCCCTGGATGCCGCCCGGATCGGCAGCCACGGACTCTCGCTGATCCTCGGCGGTGGGTCGAATGTCAGCCGCGAGGTCCACGTCGCTCCCTCCACGGTTCGCGGGGAGCTGCTGGTCCTGCTGGAGGGCAGGACGGTCACCGCCACCGTCAACGCGCGGCGCACCGGCCGCGCCGCGGCCGACGCCGGCTCCCACGGACCGGGCGAGCAGGCGGTCGTGGCGCCGATGCCCGGACGCGTGGTCCGCGTCCTGGTCTCGGAAGGGGACGAGGTCGCCGCCCGCCAGCCGGTCGTCGTGGTCGAAGCGATGAAGATGGAGAACGAGCTGAGCTCGCCGAAGGCAGGGCGCGTGAAGGATGTGGCGGTGACGCCCGGTATGTCGGTGGAGGCCGGCCGCGTGCTGATCGTGATCGAATAGGGCCGCGCCGCGCTCTGGCCGATATGATGCTGTAGTGCCGGCGTCTCCGCCGGCTTTGTTATGGACGACGCCCAGCAGGAACCCATTGACACGCCAGCCGCGGTTCCCCCTCCGGTCGGAGGGGCGCGGTGGCGTCGCCATGCGCTCCGGCTGCTCGCCGTCGTGGTCGTGGTCGTCGCCGGCGCCATCGTCGCGATCTTCTCGGTCGATCTCGGGCCCAACCTGCGCGGCATCGCGGAGCGCGAGGGCTCCAAATACCTGCAGCGACCGCTGCACATCGGGAAGGTCTCGGCGAAGTTGACGCCCGGCGTGTTCTACGTCGAGGACGTCGTGATCGAGGGGCTCGCGCCGACTGATCGGCCGTTCCTGCGAGCGAAGCGCATCGAGGTCATCCTGCCGTGGTGGACGATCTTCACGCGCAAGCTGACCGTCGAGTCCGTCGAGATGACCGACTGGAACATGGTCGTCGAGTCCTGGTCTTCGAGCCCCGAGTTTCCCAACGGCCACCATAATTTTCCACGGTTCACGCCCGAGTCGAAGCCGAATGGCGGCCCGAAGCGCTTCACGACCACGCTGCACAGCGTTCTGGCCTCGCGCGGCAGCTTCACCTACGAGGACCATGGCACGCCGTGGAGCGCGTCGGCGCGCGACCTGCGGGTGACGATCTCGCGCGGCCCGGCGGATCGTGTTTATCGGGGCACGGCGTCGTTCAGCGACTCGACGATCTCGATCCTCAAATATCTGCCGTTCCGGGCCAACATGCGCTCGCGGTTCTCGATCGACGGATCGCAACTGCACTTCTCCCGGATCGATCTGGCCAGTGAGGGGGCGCAGTCCGTAATGCAGGGGAACATCGACCTGGCCCACTGGCCGGAGCAGACGTACCAGATCCGCTCGCAGATCGATTTCCCAACCCAGAAGAACATCTTTTTCCATACCGATCAATTCGAGGCCTCGGGCCGGGGGGATTTTCAGGGGACGTTCCACCTGTTCAAGGGAGGGCGCGAGCTCAAGGGCACGTTCAGCAGTCCGCTGGTGGGCGTGAACGCCTGGCGCTTCTCGGATCTGCGCGGATCGGTGCTGTGGGTGCCGGAGCGGCTGGCGGTCACCAAGGCCACCAGCAACATGTACGGCGGCACGGCGCGCTTCGACTACGCGATGGCGCCCCTCAACGAACGGGAGATCCCCGCGCGGGCCACGTGGGACGTCGGATACACGGATGTCTCGCTGCCGCGGCTGACGGACTTTCTTGCCATGCAGGGGCTTCGTCTCGACGGGCGCGTATCCGGGCGCAACCACCTCGAGTGGCCGCTGGGAAAATGGGGGGAGAAGCTCGGCGAGGGGGAAGTGTTTGCGAGTCCCCCCCCTGACGTCGAGACGATGACGCGAGAGCTCGAGCCGGCGGCGGCGGAGGCGCAGGAGGCATTGCCGCCTGAAGCGGGGCCGTTCAACCCCCGCTCGCCCCTCGGGTACGTGCCGATCGGCGCGCACCTTGTCTACTCGCTCGACCCTGCCTGGATCCTGCTCGGGGACAGCTGGGCGGCAACGCCCAAGACCTTCGTCCAGTTCCAGGGACGGACCGCATACGGAGAGCGTTCGAACATCCCGTTCCACGTCACCAGCCTCGACTGGCTCGAGAGCGACCGCGTGCTCGCCGGCATCATGACCGCGTTCGGGTCCCCCTCCGGCGCCGTGCCGGTCGGTGGCTCGGGCGAGTTCGACGGCGTGATGACGCTCGGGTTCACCAGGCCGCGCATCGAGGGTTCATTCAGGGGAGTGAACATGCGCGCGTGGGACACGCTCTGGGGCGCCGGCACGGCGGCGGTGGTCATCGAGAACAGCTATGTCGTCGTGAGCGAGAGCGCGATCACGCGAGGGGACTCCGAGATCACGGCTGACGGCACCTTCTCGCTCGGGTACCCGCGGCGTGACCTGGGGGAGGAGATCAACGCCCGGGTGCGGATCAAGCGGCGTCCGCTTCCCGATTTGCGCCACGCCTTCCTGCTCGACACCTACCCGGTGGACGGCTTCGTCTCGGGTGAGTTCCACCTCTACGGCAAATACGAAACGCCCTACGGATTCGGCCGGCTGGTCATCGACGACGGCGTGGCATACGGCGAGCCGTTCGCAACCGCGACCACCGCGCTACGGTTCGAGGGAGCCGGCGTCCGGCTCGATGCGCTCGAGATCCACAAGGGCGCCGGCACGATCACCGGCGCAGCCTGGGTCGCGTGGGCGGGCGACTACTCGTTCAACGCGGACGGCACACGGATCCCGGTCGAGTCGCTGAAGATGGCCTCGTTCCCGCGCGCGCCGCTGTCGGGCGCGCTGCAGTTCACCGCCACCGGCGCCGGCACCTTCGACGTGCCGAGAAACGACGTCCGCGTGCGGGTGGACGACCTGTTCGCCGGCGACGAAGGGATTGGCCAGCTGACCGGACGGCTGTCGCTGCGCGGTGAGCTGCTGACCGTCGAGCTCGAGGCCGCGTCCCCTCGCCTGGTGGTCTCAGGGTCCGGCCGCATCGCGCTGACCGACCAGATGGACGCCGAGCTGACCCTGCGGTTCGCCAATACCTCGCTCGATCCGTATCTGCGCTTCTTCGAGCCGCGGCTCTCGCCATTCACCAACGCCGTCGCCGGCGGTACCGTGCGCGTGGTCGGCGAGCTGACCGATGTCGATCACCTGGTCGTCGACGGACGCGTCGAGCAGCTGGATCTCAAGCTGTTCGACTACCGGGTCCACAACGATGGCCCGATTGACATCTCGCTCGATCAGCACGTGGTCCGGATCGGCCGCCTGCGGCTGGCCGGCGAGGGGACCCAGCTGTCGCTCGACGGCAGCGTCAACCTGCACGAGTCGACGATTGCGGTGGCGGCGGCGGGCGATGCCAACCTGGGCATCATGCAGGGATTCTTCCGCGACCTCCGCAGCTCCGGGGCGGCGACGCTGAAGGCCAGCGTGACCGGCCCGCTCACGAAGCCGGTGTTCTCGGGCAGCGCGGCAATCACCAACGGGCGGGTCCGTCAGCTGTCGCTGCCGCACTCGCTCGAATCGATCAACGGCCAGATCTCGTTCGACGCCGCGGGCGTCCGGATCGACGACATTCGCGCGAAGCTCGCCGGGGGCGACGTCACGTTCGGCGGCCGGGTCGCGCTCGCCGGGTTCGTCCCCGGGGAGCTGAACCTGACCGCCTCCGGACAGCAGATGCGGATCCGCTATCCGGAGGGGTTCGTGTCGGTGATCGACACCGACCTGTCGCTGACCGGCGAGATGGCCGCGCCGCTGTTGCGCGGCACGGTCACGGTGCACGACGCGCTCTACTCCAAGCGGTTCGAGCCGAATGCCGATCTGTTCAGCCTGACCGGCTCGACCGGGCCGTCGCTCGGCGCGGCGTCGGCGCCGCCGAGCCTGCCGCTCAGGTTCGACATCCAGGTGGACGCTCCGTCAACGCTGCGGATCGAGAACAATCTCGCGCGGCTGGCGGCGAGCGCGGACCTGAAGCTGCAGGGCACGCTGGATCACCCGGTCCTGCTCGGCAGTGCGGAGATCGAGCACGGCGATGTCATCTTCGAAGGCAACCGCTACCTGGTGACGCGGGGCAGCGTGATCTTCGCGAACCCGTCGCGGATCGAGCCGTACTTCGACATCGAAGCGGAAACGCGGGTGCGCGCCGCGAGCCCGGGCGCCGTCAGCCAGACGTTCCGTGTGACACTCGGTTTTACCGGTACCTTCACCAAGCTGTCGATGAACCTCAACTCCGATCCGCCGCTTCCGGAAGTCAGCATCCTGCTGCTGCTGCTCGGCGAGACGACCAACATCGCGGATGCCGAACTGACCTCGCTCAATCCGGCGGCCGCCAATCGATCTCGCGAAGATCTGCTGAAGGCGGCGATGGCCCGGCTGCTGACCGGCAGCCTCTCGGCTCCGGTCGGCCGCGTCGTCGAGCAGACTCTCGGCGTGGACCTCCAGATCACCCCGTCGATCGGCGCCGGCACCGCGACCGATCCGTTGAGCCCGTCGGCGACCCTCATTGTCGGCAAGCGCCTGTCGAATCGCGCCTATCTCACCTATGCGCGGCCCCTCGGCACGGCGGCACGCGATCAGATCATCGTGCTCGAGTACGATCAGAACGATCGCGTCGGCTGGGTGTTGACGCAGACCGGCGATCGAACTTTCTCGATCGATTTCCGCGTGCAGCATCGCCGGTAATGATCTCGAGCACGCGCCCGCTGGCCGCCGTCGCGATCCTGGTTCTGCTGCCGTGGGGGGCCCTGGGGCAGACCGGACCCGGTGATCTGCCGTCGGCGGCGTATCTTGGCAAGCGGATCGTGGACGTGCAGCTGCTGTCCGAGGGAAGACTTACGACCGATCCGTCGGCGGCGCGCCTGGTCGAGACCCGCGTGGGCGACCCGCTGGCGATGGCGGCGGTGCGCGAATCGATCGCCCACCTGTTCGGCCTGGGGCGGTTCCAGGACGTCCAGGTGGAGGCGCAGGACGCGCCGGGCGGCGTCGCGCTCCGCTACAATCTCGTCCCGCTTCACAGCGTGCAACGCGTCGACTTCCGTCCGGCCCCCGGCGCGGCCGGACTCGGTCTCTCCGACTCGCTGCTGCGCCGGACGGTCGAGAACCGCTTCAGCGCCGCACCGCCCGTCGGCCGCGCCGTTGAAGTCGCGCGCACGCTCGAGCAGTTGTATCGGGATCAGGGATATCTGCGCGCCACCGTGCGTCCGGTCGCGACCGAACAGCACGATCCCGATCGCACCCTGTTGGAGTTTCAGGTCGATCCCGGACCCCATGCCATCGTCGGCACCGTGCAGGTCGAAGGAGTCCCGGCCGGGCAGCGGGACGAGTTCCTGCGGCAGGCCCGCGCCCTCCCCCCGCGGGTCTACGAGCCAACCGAGATCAGCGCCGCGCTCGCGGAGTACGTGCAGAAGCTGCGCAAGCGGCGTCACTATCTGGCGGCCGCGTCCTATCGCGCGCGGCCGGCTCCAGACGGCGCCTTGGTCGATCTGACCTTCGACGTCCAGACCGGGCCGGTGGTGGCGGTCACGTTCCAGGGGGATCCGCTACCGCAGGACAAAATCGCCGAGCTCGTGCCGATCGTGCGCGAGGCGTCGGTGGACGAAGACCTGATCGAGGATTCGATCCAGCGGATCAAGTCCTTCCTGCAGCAGCAAGGGTATTGGAAAGCGGATGCCACGGTCGAACGCCAGGAGGCGGACGACACGCTGACGATCGTGTTCGCGGTGAAGCGTGGACTGCAGTTCCGGATTGCGGACGGCGTCGAGGTGCGCGGCAACCGGGCCATCTCGCTCGAGGCGCTGCACCCCGCGCTGACGAAGCTCGAGGCGAACGACGTGTTCGCGGAGTCCCACCTGCAGGCGGCGGTGAGCGCCATCGCCGGGCAGGATCAGCGGCTCGGGTTTGCGCAGGTGAAGGTATCGGCCGCGGTCAACGAGGTGACCCCGCCATCGGGCACCCAGGGCCTGGTCAAGCCGATCATCACCATCACCGAAGGGCCCCTCACCCTGGTCGGCGAGGTGATCTTCGAAGGCAATCGGAGTGTTCCCGCCGAGCAGCTGCGCGCCGTGGTGACGTCGGCGCCGCTCCAGCCCTATTACGAGCCGCGGGTCAGGGCGGATCGCAACGCCGTCGAGAGCGAGTACCGCAACCGCGGGTTTGCCGCGGTCAGTCTGGTGGTCGTGCCGGTCGTCTCCGCGGACGGCACCCGCGCCGACTTGAAATTTCAGATCACCGAAGGGGCGCAGACGATCGTCGACCACGTGCTGATCGTCGGCAACACCCGGACCGATGAACGCGTCATCAAGCGGGAGCTGCTGCTGCAGGAAGGCCAGCCGCTCGGCCTCGAGGACATGATCGAAAGCCAGCGCAGGCTCGGCGCGCTCAGCCTGTTCCGGCGAATCAGCATCCAGCCGCTGTCGCACGGCGATGGCGCGACGGCCGACGTGCTCGTCACGGTCGAAGAGGCCGCGGCGACCACGTCCAGCTACGGCGGGGGGCTCGAGGTGGACCGCCTGCTGACCGCGACCGGCCCCGGCGGACAGGCCGAACAGCGCCTCGAGTTCGCGCCGCGCGGATTTTTCGACGTCGGCCGCCGCAACATCGGCGGCAAGAACCGCTCGGTGGACCTCTACACGCGCCTCAGCCTGCGCCCGCGGCGGCCTTCGCAGGATTCTCCGGGCGAAGAGGGATTCGGCTTCAGCGAATACCGGATCGTCGGAACCTATCGTGAGCCGCGCGCGATTGGGCTCAACGCCGACCTCGCCTTGACCGGCGCGGTCGAGCAGGGCGTCCGCTCGACGTTCAATTTCGCTCGTAAAGGAGTCAACGCGGAAATCGCCCGGCGCCTGTCCCCGGGGGTCAGGGCGAGTGGCCGGTATTCACTCGCCACCACGCGGACCTTCGATGAGCAGCTCAGTCCCGAGGACCAGGCCAGGATCGACCGCATCTTTCCGCAGGTGCGCCTGTCCTCGTTCGCGGGCGCCGTCTCCCGTGATACGCGCGACGATGTCCTGGACCCGTCGCGCGGCGCGTTCCTCGGCGGCGAAGCCACCATCGCGGCGCGTGCGCTCGGAGGTCAGGTCGGATTCCTGAAGACCTACCTCCAGGGCTACTGGTTTCATCGGCTGCCGGTCACCCGCCGCGTGGTCCTGGCCTCGCGCATCGCCGTCGGCGTGGCGGACGGGTTCCCCCGAGTCGTCCAGTCGATCGACGCGCAGGGACAACGCGTCACCGAGACGCTCGAAGATCTGCCGGCCAGTGAGCGCTTCTTCG
>JBDTSX010000118.1:0-10121 GCA_039930925.1 Acidobacteriota bacterium
TATGAGTCCGGCTGAAGCCGGACACTACCGGTTCCCGGTTCCCGGTTCCCGAGCCCCGGACCCCGAGTCCCGAGTCCCGGAATCCCGATGACGATCTCCCTGTGCTACATTCCGCGGATGCCAAGGATTGGATCGAGCAGCCATGGCGAGTCGCGCCTCCGAATGCTGCGGATCACGCGCCGCGGCGATCGGCACGACCCAAAGGAGCTGACCGTGTCGTTCCGCTTCGAAGGGGACTTCGCCTCGGCGTTCCGCGAGGGGCGCGCCGATGGCCTGCTGCCGGGCGAAACACTGAAGACGCTCGTGCACCGCACCGCGCGCGAGCACGGCAGCGGCGAGATCGAGGAGTTCGGGCTGGCCCTCTGCGAACGGGCGCTGGCGGGACAGCCGGGCGTGACGCGCGCGCGCGTGGAGATCACCGAACAGCCGTGGACGCGGCTCGACGCCGGTGGCAAGACCCAGGGGCAGGCCTTCATGGCGGGCACCCCCGAGTTGAAGACCGCCGCCGTGACCAGCAACGGCAAGCAGGTCGCGGTGGTCTCCGGCATCGACGGTCTGTCGCTGATGAAGTCGGCCGGGTTCGCTCCGCCGCGAGAGCAGGCGACCGACGACGGAACGACGGACGGGCTGCAGCGCCTGCTGGTCGGCGGACTGTCGGCGCGGTGGACCTACACGAGCTCCGACGTCACGTTCCGTCCCTACCGTCAGGGTGTGCGCGCGGCGATCATCGAGACCTTCGCCTGGCACGCGAGCCGATCGGTGCAGCACACGCTCTACGGCATTGCCGACGTCGTCCTCGCGACCTACCAGGAGATCGCCGAGATCACGCTGGCGCTGCACGAACGCCCCTATCGGCCCGCGGATCTGTTCCAGGCCGGGGTCGAAAATCCTGACGATCTGTTCGTCGCGCTCGAAGAGCCACTCGGCATCGTCGAGGTCACGGTCGAGCGAGAGTAAGACCGCGTCCTGCCGCCGTGGTGCGCTTCGTTCCGGGTCTCGTGAGCGGGCGCCCGACGGGGTAGATTTCAGGGCGGGGCCGGTGAGGACGTCGGGCGGCTAAGCGGTTGGCCGGTGGCCAATCGGTTGGCCGCCGGAGTTCATCCTGTCTGAGCGACGAACCGAGAATTCATTGGGAAATATTCGCCTGGTGATCGAGACCAGCCGGGCACAGCTGTTGCTCCGCAATCGTCGGAACCTTATTCCATGCCCAGAGCACATCACGGCGAAGCACTGACGCCCGCCGTCATGGACATCTCCTCCGCCGGTCCGCAGTCGGGCTATCAGGTCAGCGGACCCGATCTGAACTGCGCGCAATGCGAGTATCCGATCGAGTGCGTCGAGCAGAGCCGGCGGTCCGGCACGTGGCTCGGCTCCTACATCTGCCCGAATTGTCGAAGCGAATATTTTTACGCGTATCGGTGGGGCCGGCTGGTACGGAAGACGTAACGCTCTATCGCGGCAGACAGTAGACAGCAGGCGCCAGGTGGCGGTTCCGGTCTCCTCCGGCCTGGAACAGTCGTCCGGCTTGCAGCGCTGGCCTGGCGGAAATCCTCCGACCTGCTGTCTACTGGCTGCCGCGAATCGCCCGCCTCATGAACGCCGCAGCCGTGCACGTCGTTTCGCGCAGTCCCAGCCCGCGTCTTACAGCACACGCAGCAGCGCGTATCCAGCCCAGAGGGCGAACAAGCCGACGAAGACCTGGCCCGCAGCATTGGCGGCGGCGCGCAGCATCTGTCCCTGCTCCAGGAGCAGGAACGTGTCGTACGCAAACGACGAGAACGTGGTGAAGCCGCCGAGCACGCCGACGAACAGGAAGGCGCGCGTCGAGGCGGAGAGTGGATACCGGCGTTCGGCCAGTCCGGCGACGAGGCCGAAGACCAGACATCCCGTCACGTTGACGACGAAGGTCCCGCCGGGAGACGGAGGCGATGTGCCGCGATTGATCTCAGTGGAGACCAGATAGCGCGCCGCCGATCCGAGCGCACCGCCGATCGCGACATAAAGAAGACGCATCCGCGAGATCTATTTTTCGGCGTCCGCATCGTCGTCCGCGACGAGGAGGTCTTCGTCGTTCCACGGGCTCGGCTGCGGGCCAGGGATGATCCCGGCGATGTCCGGATCTTCGTCGCCGCCGGGCAGCTGCGGTTCGTTCGCCTTGCGCGTTTTCACTTCTTCGCGGCGCCGGCTCTTCTCCTGCATCCGCTCCTGCTTGGCACGCTCCCTCGCGCGCTTCTGTTGAGTTACTTTGGTGCGGTTCGCCATGGCAGATCTCCCAATGTCAGGCGCGCGGCGCCCGGTACAGCAAAAAGGCCGGTCAGCGACCGGCCCGACGGAATCGTGCGGCAGTGCAGACTGATCCCGACTCGGTCATCCAATCGATTCTAGCTGATCCGCCTGGATTGTGCCGATTTTTACACGCGACATTGGCCCGCCGTTCGGCATTGCGTCACCCGGGCCAGATGATTTTTCATGGCGGCACGCAGCCGGTATGATGAGATGTATCGCATGAACCGCGCTCCGGCAGGCGGCCTGGACGGTTGCCTGTGACGCGGCTTCTTCCGATCCTCGCCGGCCTCGCCTTCATCAGTCTCGGCCTGCCGGACGGCCTCCTCGGCGTCGCATGGCCTTCGATTCGCGCCTCGTTCGGCCTCCCCCTCGACGCGCTCGGCGTGCTCTTGATTGCGGGAACCGCCGGCTATGTCGCCTCGAGCTTTTCGAGCGGGCGCGTGCTCCGCCGCGTCAACCTCGGCACCGTGCTCGCCGCGAGTTGCGGTTTGACGGCGGCCGGACTGCTTGGGTATGCCACCGCGCCGCAATGGCCGATGATGGTCGCCCTTGGCGTGCTGCTGGGCCTCGGCGCAGGGGCGATCGACTCCGGCCTGAACGCCTACGTCGCGACCCACTACGGACCTCGCACGCTGAACTGGTTGCACGCCTGTTACGGGATCGGCGCCGCGACGGGCCCGATCATCATGACCGCCGTGCTGGAGCGCGGCCTGGGCTGGAGGCGCGGCTACGCGATCGTCGCCGCCGCGCAGGTTGTGCTCGCCGTCTGTTTCGCGCTGTCGATCGCCTGGTGGCCGCCGACGGGAGGGAGTGCGTCTCACGCCGATCATGCGGCCGGAGCCACGATCAGCGCGACGCTCAAGCAGCCCGCCGCCCGGCTCGGGATCGCCGTGTTCGTCGCCTATGCGGGGCTGGAATCCTCAATCGGCGCGTGGACCTACACGCTGCTGACCGCCGGCCGTGGGGTGCCGCCGGTTCAGGGCGGCATCGCGGTGACGTTGTTCTTCGGCAGCCTGACCGGAGGCCGCTTGCTCGCTGCGATCGCTGGCGGACGCGTCAGCGTCACGCGACTACTGAATCTCGCCATCGCGGGCGTGATGGCCGGGGCGGTGCTGATCTGGCTCGACCTCGGGACGGCGTGGACGTTTGCCGCCGTCGCCATCGCCGGCTGCTCATGCGGGCCGATCTTTCCGACGCTCGTGGCGACGACCCCAGCGCGGCTCGGCCCGGCCCACGCGACCAACGCCGTCGGGTTTCAGATCGCCGCCGCCGCTGTCGGTCTATCCACGGTGCCGGGGCTGGTCGGGATCACTGCAGACCGGCTCGGGGTCGAGATCATCGCGACCCTGTTCGTGGCCCTGGCCCTGCTCCTGGCCGTGGTCTGCGGTCTGCTCGACTCGCTTGCGCCGCTCAGATCGACGGAGCCCTCCGTATCCTAAAGAGAACCGAACATCCCGCGAGCCGATGCCGGGGCCGGCGCCCCGGCCGCCGAGGCCTAGAACCTGAGCGCCTTCAGGTAGTCGTAGCTCACCTTCGCGCTCTCGAAGGGAGCTTTCGGCACATCGTGCTCGACGAAGTAATGCGTGATGCCGGCTTCTTTCGAGTCGGCAAAGATGCGCTTCCAGTCGATCACGTCGTGGTTGCCCACGTCGGTGACGTTCGGCAGCACCTCCGGGATTGGAACCGCGGCGCCGGAGGCTGTCGCCGCCGGAACCTTCGACAACCCTTTCACGTGCACGAGCGGGAACCGTCCCGGATACTTCTTGAAATAGTCGAGCGGATCCTTGCCGGCGGCCGCAATCCAGCAGAGATCCAGCTCCATTTTCACCAGCGCGGGATCGCAGCGTTGCAGCAAGGTGTCGAATGGCAGCTCGCCGTTGACCGGGGTGAACTCGAAGTTATGGTTGTGGTACGCGAACTGGATGCCGGCCTTCCGGCTCGCGGCGGCGGCCTGGTTGTAGACGTCGGCGGCCCGCTTCCAGATATCCGGCTGCTTGCGCAACGTCTCGTCGATCCACGGATTCACCAGGAACTGGTGGCCGATGGTGTGGGCGCTGTCGAGCACCGCGGGGAACTTGTCCGGCGCCAGGCTTGGGTAGTCCACGTGCGCGGATGGCGCGGTCAGGCCATTCGCGCGAACGAGGTCGCGCACCTGCTGCGGCGTGTGGTTGAAATAGCCGGCGAACTCGACTTCCTTGTAACCGATGGCGGCGATCTTCTTGATCGTGCCGTCGAAGTCCTTCTCGAGGTCGCCGCGAACCGTATAGAGCTGGATGCCGATCCGCTCGATCGAAGCCGCGCCAGCGTACCGTGCGGCCATCAGCGTCGTCCCCATCGTTCCAAGAAACACCCGGCGATTCACGGCGATCATGCAGTCAACCCTCCTGACACGAACACGGATAACGATATCGCTCTCTCCGGTTGGCCCCGGACGCTTCGCGAGGACGGTTGGGCCGCTGTGCCCGCCGACGGCCCGCTCAGGGCTACCGGCCGTGGGTGGCAAAGACGCGCGTCTTCCCCTGCTTGTCGAATGCGACCACGTCGTACGGCCTCGGGGCGGCGCCTTCCATGCCGGGCGAGCCGCTCGGCATGCCCGGAACCGCAAGGCCGGCGATCGCCGGACGTTCCTTGAGGAGCCGCTTGATATCCTCGGCAGGCACATGCCCTTCGATCACGTAGCCGGCGACGATGGCGGTGTGACACGACTGCAGCGCGGTGGGCACATGACGTTGGGTCTTCACCACCGTCATGTCGTCGACATCGGTTGCCGTCGGCGCAAAGCCGCTCGCGCGGACATGCGAGACCCATTTCTCGCAGCATCCGCACGTGGGACTCTTGAAGACATCCATCTTCTGTGGCGGCTGCGCGAAGGCCCGCGGCGCCACCGCGGCGGCCACGAGCGTGGACAGCATCGCTCTGCGGGAGAGTTTCGTCATGCCCACAATCTTAGCAGCCCTGCGGAGACCGCGCTCATCAACCGGCTCCCCAGCCGGACCGCGGCACTGGATCGGCGCACCAGCGTCGGCTGACACCAGGCCATCCGGCCGTTGCTCTCGATCACCCTGGCGCGCACGTACCCTTCCTCCCCGGTAAACGCATAGGTGGCGGATCCCTCGGGGACCTCGCGGAGCACCTTGCCCGCCTGGCCGATGAACTGAATGCGGTACTTCGAGGAGGCCTCAGCTTTGACCGTGACGGTCATCTCCCGGGCGGTCACCTTGAAGTCCTCGAGCACGACACCGGTCGAGGCATAAAAGTCTCCGCGCTCCATCGCGTCGAGCAGCGCGCCGGGGTCGAGCTTCGCGGCACGCACCATGATCCAGCCCCGGCCCGGGCCAGCCACCATCGGGTTCCCCGGCTGCTTGAAGGTATGCGCATCGTCGACGGCGATGCCGAAGATCAGCGAGCCACTCGAGAGCAGGCGATCCCAGATGTCCTCGAGCCCCGGCACTCCCCCGCCTCCGAGATTGTTGACCGTCGGGTGCCCGTTGAAAATCTCGAACAGCTTGTCGTTGCGGACCTGGCGGAGATCCTCGGTGGTGAGCGCCCACTCGAAATTGGGATGGTTGATCGCCGGCACGCCGGAGGCGCCGCGGATCGCGTCGACGCTGCGCTGAAGCACCTCGACGACCGAGGATCCCGTTTGCGCGACGATGCGGCGATCGACGTTCAGGCCGCAGACGTGGACCGGCTTGCCGCCCGACACGGAGCTGACCTCGTCTCCTTTGATGACCAGGAACTTTTCATCGGCGCCGTGCAGCGCGTTGAGCCCGTCCACCTCCGTCAGGAAGTTGTGATCGGTCAGCACCAGGAATTGATACGCATGCTCCCTGTACCAACGGACCACATCGTCTGGCGTGCTGTCCCCGTCGCTGTTGAGCGTGTGCGTGTGCGTATTCCCTTTGTACCAGCGCAGCGCCGCGCCGGGTTGCGGCTCGGCGGGCGCAGAGCCCAGTGTCGCAGCGACGAGACAAAGGCCAAGCGCTCCGGCGAGGAGCGGCCGAGCGGGATACGAGCGCAGCGTCCTGTGCATAGGCATCATCTGTAGTGTCCGGCTTCTAGCTGGCCCCTGCGGTCACCCGGGTATCGACGCGCCGCATCATCGTGTCGCAAGCCGCGCAACGTAATCCCGCTCCTCTGCCGAAAACCACGGCGGGCTTCCGGCGCGCGCGTTCTCGAGCATCCGCGCCGGCTTCGATGTGGCGGGGATCGCCACGTGGCAGCGCGGATCGCTCAGGCTCCATTTCAGCAGCGCCTGGGACCAGGTCGTAACGCCGAACGGCTTCAGCGGCTCGAGCTCCGCGGCCGAGGGCGTCCGCTTGAACAGCGCCCCTTCCGCAAACGGCCGCATGATCACGACACCCAGGCCGAGCGCCGCGGCGAGCGGCAGCACTTCGCGTTCCACCTCGCGCTGGATCGGATTGTAAGGCACCTGGACCGCGCCGATCCGGCCGGTGCGCATCACCCCGGCGAGCTCGGTCAGCGCGTCTTCCCGATAGTGCGTGGCGCCGATCGCGTTGATTCTCCCCGATGCCTTGAGTGTTTCGAGCATGACCAGGTGATCGCGCCAGTTCACGAGGTTGTGGATCTGATAGAGATCCAGATGGCCGCGGTACAGATCGAGCGCGCGTGCGACCTGGGCGCGCCCCTCCTCTGCTGAGGGGGTCCAGACTTTGGTCGCGACGATGGCGGCGTCTCGACGGCCCTCGAGCGCGCCCGCCAGGACCCGCTCGGCTTCCCCGTACATGGGCGACGAGTCCATCAGGTTCGCCCCGGCCGTCAAGGCCTGGTCGACGACCTCGCGGGCGTTGTCCTCGGCCGCTCTGCCGCGCACGTCGAATGTTCGCCAGGTGCCCATACCAACCACGGGCACATCGAAGCCCGCCGATCCAAAAAGTCGTCTCTCCATCGTCATTGGCTGTGTCCGGCCGAGTGGTTGTCCTTCCGCCTGAAGGCGGAAGCCACGCGATCAATTTCCAGTGCTCGTCTTCCGCCTGAAGGCGGAAGCTACAGGGTCAATTCCAGAAGTTCCGGGTTCACTCTTAGAAGCCACGTTTTAGTTCAATGCTCGTCGTTCCCCGGTCGCAGGAGCTCGCGCTCGAGAAAACCAGGCGTCATGTAAACTGCGGACGCATGGCCGGACGCGACTACTGGCTCTCAATCGCGAGCGCGCCCGACGCGGACGATCTGCGCGAGCATATTCTCACCGGCTTCAAGAGCGGGAAGCCGTTCACCCCGTATGTCCCGACGATCGCGCTCCCCTCGCCCCTCGGCCGCGTGCTGGATTTCGGCTGCGGCGTCGGCCGGACCTTCCCCTATTTGAAGCGGGTGGCCCGGCACGTCACGGGGTTCGACCTCCCGCCGATGATCGAGCGGTGCCGCGCGCTCGCGGCGGAACCTGCCGACCAATTGCTGGACGATTGGGCGGCGGCGCGATTGTCGAAATTCGATCTGATTGTATCGGTGCTCGTGCTGCAGCACATCGAACCAGCGTCATGTGCCGAGTATGTGCGGGATTTCGCGTCGATGGCTCCGGTTGTCTACCTGCTCAGCCGCGTGGACAGCGACTTCGGCACGAACGTGTTCGCCCAGGTCGCCGCGGCGGGAGTGTTCGAAGCCAGTGAGTGCGTGGAGGTGGACCATGATCCGCGGACGCATCAGCTGCGAGTGCTCGGAACGCGCCCGTTCGACGAGGTCTGCCGGCCGGAATCGAGTGGACACTACGAGGTGCTGCTCCGCACGCGGTAGGCGATGACGGCCGCTCCGCGACGAGCGCGCTCAGTTGTCCCGTAACACCTTCGTTGTCCCGGCGCCGGACGAACCGGCGCCGTTCGCCTACTCCGTTTTCTTCTCACCCGTCATCGGCAGCTGCGTTCGTTCCTGCCTGAGCGCGGCGGCCCCCAGCATCCCGCCCATTCCCAGGCTGTCTACCGCGCTGCTCGGAATCAGCATCAGCGCGCCCTTCTCCTTGAGTCCCTCGTACAGCATGTTCATGGCGCGGAGCTGGAGCGCGATGGGGTTGTCCTGGTACGACTTGGCTGCCTCTTCGAACGAGTTCGCGATTTCCATCTCCGCCTGGCCGAGGATGATGCGCGCCTGCTTCTCGCGGGCGGCCTGGGCTTCGCGCGACATCGCATCCTGCAGCGCCACCGGGATGACGATGTCGCGCATCTCGACCGACGAGACGGTCACACCCCACGGATTCGAGCGCTGATCGATCAGCTGTTGCAGGTCGGCCTCGATCCGTTCGCGGCCGCGCAGGAGCTCGGTGAGCGGGGTGCGGCCGATGACGTCGCGGAGCGCCGTCTGCGCGGCCCAGCTCACCGCCTGCGCGTAGTCCTGCACTTCGAGCGCCGCTTTCTGCGGGTCGTAGACCATCCAGAACAGCACGGCGTCGACGTTGACCGGCACGGTGTCGGACGTCAGCGTCTGCTCGGCCGCGAAGCTGGTCGTGATCGTCCGCTGGTCGATCCAGGACGAGACGCGATCGAGGAACGGCATGATCCAGAAGAGGCCCGGTCCGCGGAGACCGACGAATCGGCCGAGTCTCAGCACCACCCCGCGCTCCCACTGCTGCGCCACCTGGGGGGCCTGCATCAGGACCGCGCCGGCCAGCGCCATGACCACGACCGGCACCGGGCTGCCATTGGTCATCGACATCAGGAGGCCGGCGCCGGCGAGCGTCAGGAAGATGGCGACCGCGATGACGTTGGGGCGCCGGAATCCCAGGCTGACGATGGCGGGCCCTTCCGAACGGCGGCCGAGGTCTATGAAGGCCATGTGCTCCTCTTGGTAGCGGTTCAGGTCTGTCGCTCGCGAAGCGCGGCGACAATCTCGTCCACGGTGAGGCCGGCGGCATCCGCATCCGACAGGACACGGGTGACGAAGGCGCGCAGCCGGCGTTCGCGTTCGCGCGGCGGATGCGCCTGCGCGGGAGTGGCGCTGATGAAGGAGCCGACGCCGCGGCGCGTTTCGATGACGCCGGCGCGTTCGAGCTCGGCATAGACGCGGGCGACGGTATTGGCGTTGACACGCAGGTCGACCGCGAGCTGGCGGACGGTCGGGAGCTGCTCGCCCGGCGCGAGCCGGCCGGTGGCGATCGCCGCGCGCAGCCCGCGCTCGAGCTGCGCGTAGATGGGCGTCGCGTCGCGGGGATCGATCGAGACGATGCTCACGTGATGCAATATACTAGTGTATTGGTACAACTGTCAAGAAAACGGTGGGAGCGGTAGCCGTCGCGCGTACGGGGTGCCGCTCGGCGCTCGCTTGACGACGCCGTCGCTGCGGGGCCGCGCATCGGTGCGGCGCCAGCTCGGCGTCGGTCAACCCCATCGACCACTTGAATCCGGTCGCGTGAGTATGCCTTCGGCTGGTGGAACCCGTCGCTGAACGTCGAGGCCTCGTCCCGGACGAAGGACAGCAACTCGAACTTCTGCGTGTCGTCAATCGGCACGTCGCGGTGCCCCATGAAGAAGATCGCGTCCACATTCCTGAGGCTCGGACCGCCGCTCGCCGGCGTGCCGTCGGTCTTGAGCGGCTGCTTCGCGATGATGTTCGAGTCGGTGCGGATGAACGTGTCGTAGGCGCCCGACTCGTAGCCCGGGCGTTCGATCACCGCCAGCGCGTGCGACACGGAGTCGTGCTGCGCCTGGCCGTTGCGCGTGTCGGCCCACGCCAGGACGACTTTCCGGGTCCGCGCGCCTCGACCGCCGCCGCCACGGCCATCAGCATCATCCAGGTCGAGCTCCGCGCATCAATGCCGGACTCTCTCACGAGACGCTGACCGGAAAGACGGCGTATAGAATCCCGTATGCCCTCACGGATTGTTCTCGTTC
>JBDTSX010000119.1:0-10063 GCA_039930925.1 Acidobacteriota bacterium
GGACGGGAGCCTACACCCTGGCTCTGGGAGGGCAAAATCTGTTCGACGTCTTCCCGGATCGAAACACCACAGTCAATTCGTTCAACGGCATCCAGACGTTCCCGAGCCACTCGCCCTTCGGTATGAATGGCCGGACGCTCTACGCGCGAATCGGTTGGGTGTTCTGAAAAATACGCGCTACCGTGTCTACGAAACAAATCTTCCTGGACGCGGACGGGTGGCAGGCGACTCGAAAGCGAGTCGAACCGTCCACGACGGAAGTCGAACGTTCATCGTGCACCGAAGCGGGCACAATTCGGCCTTGGGGGAGAGACACTTGCTGACCTCGTCAGAAGCGGACGAACTGGCGCATCGCTGGATTGACGCGTGGAATGATCATGATCTGGAGCGCATCCTCGCGCACTACGCAGATGAGATCGTCTTTTCCTCGCCGTTTATTCAACGGATCGGAAGCAGCGATTCGGGAGCTATCTCGGGCCGGGACGCCCTCTCTACGTATTTCAGAGCGGCGCTCGACAAGTTCCCAGAACTGACGTTCCGATTGCAGCGCGTCTTTCGGGGCATCGACAGCATCACGCTGATGTACGAGAGCGTGAACGGTCTGCTCGCGGCCGAAACGATGATCCTCACGCCAGGAGGTCAGGTGACCCGCGTCCTGGCACAGTACGACAGGTGGTGAGCCGCACAAGCGGAGGTCACTGGCGGCCATCGGCCTCGAAATGCTGCTTCGCGAACGCCCGGCCGGAGCCGGATTTGAGGTAGCGTTCGAAGCGGATGGCTCGTTGTTCGTCTGTAAACACGACGACCACGTGAAGCCGCCACGGTCGGCGTCGGGCGGTGTGTGGACACCGCCCGGCATTATGGTCCGACAGCCTGGAAGCCACGTCGGACGTCAGGCCAACGTAGAAGTGTGGGGTGGTGTCCTCATTCTTGAGAACGTACACGAGGCGCTTTTCGGCAGGCATGCCTGGGCCGAGGCAAGTCAGCTGCCCATGCGATGAAGCCTGGATTCTTTGTAAATTCGCGCGATCCTGGAGTGGCCCTGGCAGGCTCTGCGAGCGGTTTCGAGCCGGCGCAGCTCAATTTCTGCCCGCCTTCGCGCTGCGGCGCGGCATCCTTCGCCGGCATTCATGAGCGAAGGATGGGACAGGGTTTACCGAACCGAGGCTCGCCGAGGGACAGGACATCCTTCACCAGCATTCACGGGCGAAGACCGAGACAGGGTTTACCGAGCCTGAGCTCGTTTTGAGACAGCACGGGGTTTACCGAGCCGAAGCTCGTCCAAGAGACAGGGTAGGCCCGCCTTCGCGTCGCTCTGCGACGCTACGGCGCGGCATCCTTCGCCGGCATTCATGAGCGAAGGATGGTGGACCTGACCAGAATCGAACTGGTGACCTCCTGAATGCCATTCAGGCGCGCTCCCAACTGCGCTACAGGCCCACTATGGTGAGTGCCGAACCCTGATTGTAACCAATCAGACACGAAACTGCCAAGGTTCTCGGCTTCTGTCAGACGACACGTCGATCGAACAGCCAGGCACCATCGCCTCAACACTCTCGGCGTCCGGTCACGAATTCGCGCCGCCGAGTCGCTCGCCCTGGATACGCCAACTTTTCGACCGCGTCTCTCGTCTAAGTACGCGTTTGTAGAACAAACATGGCCAAGGGAGATTTTCTCGGCGAATTCGAGGTCTACGTGATGCTCGCCCTCGCGCATCTGGGTGCGGACGCGTACGGGGTGACGATCCGCCGCGAAATCGAACGCCGCACCAGCCGGACGATTGCCATCGGGGCAGTCTACGCGACGCTGGCCCGGCTCGAGGAGAAAGGGCTGGTGCAGTTCCGCCTCTCCGATCCACAGCCGGTCCAAGGCGGACGCGCCAAAAAACACTTCAACCTCACTGGATCCGGGGCCCGGGCGCTGCGGCATTCAACCGCGATGCTCGGGCGTATGATGGCCGGCCTGTCACCCACATTGCGCGGAGGTGAGTGGTGACGCGGCCGCAGGCGCCCGCGCCGCCACTCCTCGCGCGGATGCTGGCCCGCCTGCTGCCGGCAGGAGAAAACCGCGCCTTCCTGGCCGCGGATCTCGATGAGGAATTCTCCGATCTGGTGACGACCGTGGGCGTGCCGACGGCACGCCGCTGGTACTGGAAGCAGGTCTGCCTTTCCGGGCCGCCGCTGCTGCGACAGCGTGTCTCGGCCCTCACCTCGTCCCTCTTCGCATCGGTCGCGCCGGTCTGGCGCGGCGGGAGAACCTCCATGCTTCAGGGTCTGGCGACCGATCTGCGCTACACGTGGCGGGTGAGCCGGCGGGCTCCTGTCGTCACGATCTCCGTCATTCTCGGCATCGCGCTCGGCATTGCCGCGAGCACCGCGATCTTCAGCGTGATGGAGAGCGTGTTCCTGCGCCCGCTGCCCTTCCCCGCGCCCGACCGGCTGGTGCGCTTCAGCACCACCGTTGAAAATATCGGGCGCGTCCCGGAGGTGAACTATCTGGACGCAAGGGACTGGCAGGCCGCCTCGACCCGCCTCGAGGCAATCGGGCTCTATGACGTCGAGCCGGGAACGGTGCGCCTGGGAGACGACGCGCCGCCGTTTTCGGCCACGCTGATGCTCGCCACCGCCGAGGTGATCCCGGTGCTCGGCATCCGGCCGTTGATCGGACGCGCGCTCTCGCCCGACGAATATCAATTCGGCGCGACGCCGGCCGTGATGCTGGGATACAGGTTCTGGAAAGCGCATTTCGGGGGTGATCCCGCGGCCGTGGGCCGCATGCTGCAGGTCGGCGGCGAGCGACAGACGATCGTCGGCGTGCTCCCTCCCGAGGCGGATCGGTTTCCCGCCGGCGGGGCCGACGTGTGGACCACACTGGCGTTCCCCCCGTCCTCGTTCCTGAATCAGCGCGGCTCGATCGCGCTATCGGCGATTGGCAGGTTGCGCGGCGACGCGACCATCGCCGCGGCGCAGAACGAGATCTCGACGGTGGCGGCGCGGCTCCGATCGGCATATCCGGACACCAACCGCGACCGCGCCGTTCGCCTCGAGGGCCTGCAAGACGCCATGGTCGGACCACTCCGGCCGATGATGGTACTCCTTGCGCTGTCGGTCGCGATGCTGCTGGCCGTCGCGTGCGCGAATATCGCCAACCTGCTCCTGGCCCAGGCGCACGCGCGCACGCTGGAGCTCGGGATCCGCGGCGCGGTCGGCGCATCGCCGGGGCGGCTGGCTCGCCAACTCTGGACCGAAAGCCTCGCGCTGTTCGCCGTCGCCGGCGGGCTCGGCGCCGCGATCGCCTCTCCGCTCGCGCAGTGGCTCGTTTCGCGCTATCCCGATACGCTGCCGCTCGCCGCGGACGTGGCGCTCGACGGTCGTGTCCTGGCGGTCGCTGCCGCTTCGACGCTCGCCGCCGCGCTCCTCGCCGGTTTCCCGCGGGTGCGGCGCCTGCGCAACACCCGGATCGGCCTCGATCTTCGCGGGGACGCGCGAAGCGGGCTGACCCTGGGGCACCGCCGGATGACCAACGTCCTGGTCGCGGCACAAATCTCCGTCTCGATCGTGCTCGTGTTCGGCGGCGTCCTCCTGCTCCGCACGTTCATCAATCTCACCTCCACGGTGCCCGGGTTCGATCCGGACGGCGTGATCGCCATCCGTGCATCGATCCCTCCCCTGCCGCACGGCGATGCGGTGCAGGTGGCGGCGCTGCAGGACAGTCTGCGCGACGCGGCCAGTTCATTGCCTGGCGTCACCGCGGCGGCGCACGCGATGTTCATCCCATTTGCGCCAGGGGCATGGGGAGACGGCTACCGCCGAACCGGGACGGCGGACCCGGCGCCGCGCGGCCCGATGGCGCATTTCTTCATGGTGAGTCCGGACTACCTGGGTGTGATGCGCATCCCGGTGCTCCGGGGACGCGGACTGTCCGCGACCGATGGTACCGGCGCGCCGCCCGTGCTCCTGGTCAGCGAGACGTTTGCAAACACCGCGTTTCCCGGACAGGACCCGGTCGGCCGCCGTCTCGAGTGGAACGGCGGCACCTGGGAGATCGTCGGCGTGACCGGCGACATTCGTCATGCGGCGCTCAGCGATCCGCTCGACGCCGACGTCTACGTCCCCCGTCGTCAGGTGGTGCGCAGCAACACCTGGCTCCTGTTGAAGACCGCCCGTCCGGCTGCCGCCGTCCTCGCCGAGCTGCGCGAGCGCGTGAAATCGATCAATCCCGATGTCGCATTGACCGATGCGGCGGCAATGGACCGGCGGTTGGCCGAGAGCGCCGCGCCCGAGCGATTTCGCGCGATCGTGACCGGGACGCTCGCCGGGCTGACGTTCCTGCTCGCGATCGTCGGCCTGCACGGTGTCGTGTCCTACGCCGTCATGCAGCGAACGCGGGAAATTGGCGTCCGTCTCGCGCTCGGGCAGCGCCCCGCCGCGGTGGTCGGCGCGGTCATGGTCGACACCCTCCGGACGATCGCCGCCGGCGCGGTGCCGGGCGTCCTCGCCGCGGTGTATGCCGGCCGATGGCTGTCGTCGGTGGTCATGGTGAACGCGGATCAGACAGCGGTCCTCGCTGGGGTGGTGGGCATCCTCGCGGTTGCGGCGATCGCGGCCGCCGCCGGCCCGGCGTGGACGGCGAGCCGCGTCGATCCCCTGACCGCTCTGCGTAGCTCGTAGCCGATGCAAAACCACAGTCGTCCGGCCGCCCGCCTTCGCGCTGCGGCCAGGTCTCGCCGTAGCTCCGCACAAAACAGCCGGAGCGGAGGCGGAACGCCGGACGGCACGACCGTTCTGAAACGAATGGCTCTGAAACCCTTGTCGAGTCGACAATCCGGACCGACCGCACGAGAGTCAGTCAGCCGCGAAAGGTATTCGCCAGCGACGGCAGGAATTGGTGCGCCGCTGCAATCTGGCTGTTCTCCGAAATGAACTCGAACGCGGTGGCACTGACCGCGTGAGTGCCCGAGCTGCGCGACGCGGCGAGGCTCGCGTGGATCACCGGGCACTCGTCGATCAGCCCGAGCAGCGTGGCCCACGCCGGCGTGTCCAGAATCGCGAGCACATCCAGCTGATCTCGCGCCCGCCATGGCGTACCGGACGCCAGGTGCTTTCCCAACTCGACCCGCAGGGTATCGAGGTCCTTCTGGGTCTCTCCATCCCCGCAGCGCAGGTCTGCCAGAACCTGGATCAGTGCGGTTGCCGAGTACTTGCAGACGTCCCGATAGAGCACGGACCATCCGACCTGGAACACGCTGACGAGGTCGTGTTCGACGAGAAAGTCGTCGGGCAGCGCGGTACCGGACGGAACGGCGCCGGAACCCCGTCTGACCTCGGAGGGAAGCCAGTGAGCCGGCCAGTTCTCCAGGCCAAGGTTGCAGACGGCGACCGCCGCGTCCGATGCCTCCTGCAATCCGAACGACCGGGCCTGGATCGAACAACCAGCGATCAGCGTGTTCACGAGGTAGGCGAGCTCCGAGTGCCTCAGCGCATAGGCTTCGTGATCGGACTCGAGCGCAGACTGCATCTGCGCCTCGATCCGCGCGAGACGAGGCGCCTGGCCCGGCGCGCCTCCGAGCAACGTTCGCGGCGGCTGCGGGATGACGCCGGCCTCGAGCAGGACGTTGACAACCGCCGCGACGGCGGCCGGTAAGTCAAATGGTGCAGGCCCGGCGTGCGCGGCGGCCGGCAAACGGCGGGACCCGCTGTTGGGATCCGCTGCTGCTGGCGGCGGCTCGATGGATCGGAAATACGCGCGCGTCACGGCATCGGCCGGCGGCGCGGTCCCCTCCCCGAGCTGCAACCGCCGCGAGGCCTGCAGAAACGCTCGCGCCTGCGCCGGCGTCACGTATCCCTGCTTGTCCCGGCGTACGTCACGATCGACCCCGAGTTCCAGCATGGCCTGCTCCTTGGCGCCGAGCAGATCGTCCAGTCCGTCGAGCTCGGGGGCGGAGTTCGAGAGTGCGCGGCACCCACGCATCACGCGACGAAAGTACACCTGATGCCCGGCGTCGAGCGAGGTCAGCATGGCGACAACGGCATCCCACGATCCCGTGCCGGCATCCAGGATCCGGCAGCCGCCGACGTCACAACTGAGCTCATCCCCCCGGAGCCGAATGCCGGCCGCAGGGTCGATGACGCGCACGTGTTGCGCCAGCGCCGCAATCACCAGGCCGGCGTCCATGCCCGCGAGAGTGCGCGCCGCCACGTCCGCGCCGGCCTCGACCAGCACTTCGAGCCACAACCCGAAACGATCGGCGTCAAACTGCTCATCCACGCCGGGTCGATCCGGGCGCCACAGGTCGAGATCGAAGACACCCGCCAGCTGACCGGGTGTCGCCATCGCCAGGAGCTCGCCGGAATCCTCGAGTCCAATGGCCTGGACGACGCGGTGAAGCAGCTCCGGTTGGAGGCGAGGGATCACCTGCGCGAGATGCGGCGTATCGAGAATGCGATCGAGCAGACGCGATGCTCGAAGGTCGCGAGGCGCTGCAACGGCTCTCCGGGCGGCCTTGCCCGGCCGGCGAGGCCGGCGAGTGCGCGAACGGTCTGCGGGCGGCCGAGGAGCAGGAGGAGTTGGTTTTCGCATGGGCCCGCGATAATACCGGCTTCGATCCGCAAGAAACAGTCTTGAAGCGTATCGCCAGACGGGGGATACTTATTATGGGCAGGGAGCTCGCGCGGATCGAACGCGCTTCTCGACCCGCACCCTCCCCAGTCAGATGGCGCCGATCATTCCAAATCCCAAGCGGATCAAGAGCTTTCGCTCGGCGGATGCGTTCGAGGCGTGGTTGCGCGCCAACCACGACAAACAGCCGGAGCTGTGGCTGAAGATCCACAAGAAGGACAGCGGGCTGACGTCGGTCACCGCGGCCGAGGCGCTGGATGTCGCGCTTTGCTGGGGGTGGATCGACAGCATTCGCAAGTCGTTCGACGGGCAGTCGTTCCTGCAGCGTTACGGCCCCCGGGGCGCCCGGAGTATCTGGAGCCAGATCAATCGCGATCACGTCGCGCGGTTGACGGCGGCCGGGCGCATGACCGAGCACGGTCAGCGGCAGGTGGATGCCGCGACGGCTGATGGCCGCTGGGCCGCCGCCTACGCCCCGATCCGCAGCGCCACCGCAGCCACCGTCCCGCCGGACCTGCGCGCCGCCATCGACGCGAATCCGCGCGCGCGCCGGACGTTCCAGACGCTCGGCCGCGTCAACCTTTTCGCGCTGGCCTTTCGCACCAACACCCTGAAGACGCCGGCCGGCCGGGCGAAGAAGATCGCAGCGCTCGTCGACATGCTGGCCCGCGGCGAGACCATCGTCCCCGAACGCCCGCGTCCCGCCGCGAAGCGGCGCTGAATCGTTCCAACCGGTTTTGCTGCCATTCGCGGCGTCCGGCGCCAGCTCGACGCGTGAGGGAGCCCGCGGTCGTAGACGGCAGCAACGGGCGCGTTGGACGAGAAGTGGTCTCAACCGCGATCGTCCGGCTGAAGCCGGACGCCACGCACAGTTAGAAACCGCCTCGAGGGTGGGTTTCAAGCGCACTTGTAGTGTCCGGCTTCGGCCGGCTTCGGCCGGACCGGCGGCGGCGCTCAGCGCTTCGCGAGCGCGCTCGCCGCAGCGCGCTGGAAGTCGCCGCGCACATCGCTCGCGTCGCTGTTCGGGAAATTCGAGCGCTGGACCATCAGGACATAGGCGGCCCCCTTCACCGGGTCGATCCAGGCCTGCGTGCCCCAGGCGCCGCCGTGTCCGTAGGTCCCGGGCGAGAGCATTGCGGCCACGCCGTCGTGCGGCGTGCGCAGGATGCATGTGGCGATCCCCCAGCCGTAGTCCGCGCCTCGCTTCCCGTAGGCCGGATCCTGGAAGAACCCGGTCGGCAGGTCGCCGGTGCTCGGCGTCGTGAGGAGCTTCATCGCCGCGGCACTGAGATACCGATGGCCGTCGAGCATGCCGCCGTTGAGCAGCATCTGGCTGAATCGCGCGTAGTCGGGCGCGGTCGAGTAGAGCCCGGCGTTTCCCTGCGGCGGCCGGTCCCGCGGTCCGAACTCGGGGCGCGGCGGCACAGCGTCGAGCGCTCCCGTGTCCTTGTTCTTCGCGTAGGCCGTGGCCACCCGGGCACGCTGCTCCTCGGTGAGGTAGAAGGTCGTGTTCTTCATGCCGAGCGGATCGAGGATCCGTTGCTTGACGAACGCGTCGAAGGTCGTGCCGCTGATCACCTCGACGACCCGCGCGGCGGCATTGATCCCGCTCTGGGTGTACTTCCACTTCTCCCCCGGCTCGTACTGCATCGGCGCGGCGAGCCACAGGGGGACGAGGTCGGCCAGCGTCTTGGCCTGCTGTGCGGCCGGGCCGGTCGCCTCCCCGAGCCCCGAGGTGTGCGTGAGCATCTGCGTGAGCGTGAGATTGGCTGGCTTGCCGGTAGGGGTCTTGAGCGTGCCGAACTCGGGCAGATACTTCGCGACCGGGTCGGTGACCTTGAGCTTACCTTCGTCCTGCAGCATCAGGATCGCGACACCGGTGACCGGCTTGGTCATCGAGGCAATCCAGAACAGCGTGTCAGGCGTCATCGGTCGCCGGCTGGCGAGATCCGCGAAACCGGTGGCCTCGAGATGCTTGACGTCGTTTTTCGTGACGACCATCGTGACCGCGCCGGCGATTTCGTTCTTCGCAACCATGTTCTGCATCGCCGCCCCGACACCGGGGAGCTTCGGCTCCAGAGCGAAGGCGGTCAGCGCCGCGGAGAGTGCCAGGACGACGGTGAGGCGGCAGGTGCTCGTCATAAGAGAGAGATGTAGCGCTTTGTTCTGCCCTGGTCAAGCGCGTTCAGCGCAGCGCACCAGTCCCGTTGCCGCTGGGCGCGTACCCGAGACCATCGAACGACGTCCCCAAAAACGCCTGGCGGCCGAAGTCTGCATCAGTTTCAGGTAATATCCGCAGTCAGCCTCGGCAACCCGGACTGCGGTTGGGAATAGCCTCATGCCACCACGCATCGAGCCCGGTCTCGCTCGCAGGGCCGAGAGTATTCGTCGCGAAGACGCACGTGCACCGCGGCCGGTGCCATCGTTCCGCACGCTCCGGGCGTGGTGCGCGACGCTCGCAGTCGCGATCGCGGCCACCCTGTTCCATCCAGCGCACGCGCAGCAACCGGCATTTCGTGTCGTGCTGCTCGGAACCGGCACGCCGGCGCCGTTGACCGATCGACTCGGTCCAAGCATCCTGGTCGAAGCCGGCGTCGAAAAGCTGATTGTCGACGTGGGGCGGGACGTCGTCATCCGGCTCGATCAGGTCGGGATCCCGTTCTCCGACATCACCGGCATCCTGTTCACGCACCTGCATGCCGACCATGTTTCCGGGCTGCCCGACCTGTGGCTGACGGGACGCTTCGCAGGCCGGGGGCGGTCGGCCAGCCTCGACGTCTGGGGGCCGGCCGGAACGCAGAACATGATCTCCCATCTCGCCCAGGCGTACCAGTTCGATCTGTCCGTCCGGCCGCGATTGACGCCCCAGCAAGGGGCGTTGGCTCCGCACGAAATCGAGGACGGCGTCGTGTTCAGCCGGAACGGCGTGACTGTCTCCGCCTTCGCGGTTGACCACGTGCCTCCGTCATTTGGCTACCGCATCGACTACGGCGGACGTAGTGTCGTGCTCTCGGGCGACACCAGGGTGAGTCCACGACTGATCGAAAAGTCCGCCGGCGTCGACCTGCTCGTGCACGAAGTCGCGGCGACGGCCCCGTCGATGGCGACCGCCGATACGGCGCGGATCATGAGCCTGCACGTGTCCCCGGAAGAAGCCGGAACGATCTTCTCCAAGGTCAGGCCGAAGCTCGCCGTCTATTCGCACATCGTGACGTTCGGTGTCCCCGACGAGGACCTCGTGTCGCGAACGCGCACGACCTACTCCGGACCGCTCGTGGTGGGGACGGATCTGATGTCGTTCGACATCGGCGACGCGGTCACGATGAAACGGTGGACACCGAAATAACGCGTCGCGCGGATCGACAGCGAGTCACAGCCGCGGGCGGCTACTTATGCGACCGGACCGATCAGCCGCGCGTAGTCCTCGGGTGTGTCCACGTCGGTC